>CAIMTR010000081.1 GCA_903844415.1 uncultured Gammaproteobacteria bacterium | reverse complement strand
TTTGATGTTAACGAAGCAGTAGCAGTTGCCGAACGCGCCGTAAAACATGGCCGACAAGCAAAAGGCGAAGCACCGGTTACTGCTGCAGTAGAGTCACGCGAAATAATTGGCGAAGCATCGTCGATGCAAGAAGTGTTCCGCGCCATAGGACGCTTATCGCATTCCAATATCACGGTATTAATCAAGGGTGAATCTGGTACTGGCAAAGAACTGGTAGCGCAAGCCCTGCACAAACACAGCCTACGAGCTGATAAACCTTATGTGCCACTAAATGTGGCCGCAATTCCAAAAGACCTGATTGAATCCGAATTGTTTGGTCACGAAAAAGGGGCATTCACTGGTGCTACACAAGCGCGAGTAGGCCGATTTGAACAGGCTCACGGTGGCACTTTGTTTCTTGATGAAATCGGTGACATGCCTATGGATACCCAGACTCGTTTGTTACGCGTGTTGGCTGATGGTGAGTTTTACCGTGTGGGGGGGCTTAGTCCTGTAAAAGTCGATGTGCGAGTAATTGCCGCTACTCATCAAAATTTGGAAGCCCGCGTAAAAGAACAACTGTTTCGCGAAGATTTGTTTCATCGCCTGAACGTAATCCCCATCAATCTGCCTAGGCTAGCTGATCGGCGGGAAGACATTCCGGCTTTGGCTGAGTTTTTTTTACAGAAGGCGGCAAAACAGCTAGGTGTGGAGAAAAAAATATTGCGCGAAGACACCTGTACTTTCCTGACCAAACTGCCCTGGCCCGGCAACGTTCGACAACTGGAAAATTTTTGCAGCTGGATTACCGTGATGGCATCAAGCCGCGATATTTTTATCACTGACCTGCCTGATGACTTTCACAAACTTGACACCGACTCTCCCGTGGCCGGCAACTGGATTGGGAACCTGCATCATTGGGCCGACCAGGAACTTGGACTGGGGCACACCGGTATTTTGCAACAAGCCATCCCTTTGTTCGAAAAATGTATGATTGAAGTGGCGCTCAAACACAGTGGAGGCCGTAAACGAGACGCATCAGAATTGTTGGGTTGGGGACGCAACACTCTTACTCGCAAAATCAAAGAACTAGGGATGCAAACGGGCGCGCCTGATGAAGACGAAAATCAGAGTTAAGAACAGCACTGCTGCAAGACTTTCTTGGCTTTGACTTATTTTGTGCTTTTAATCTCACCATAATTTCGAAATTAAAATAATTTCAAGCTAACTCTTATTATTCTATATAAATTTTTATGTTTAATATTGTGCTTTTTGAACCTGAAATCCCTCCCAATACTGGCAACATAATTCGCCTTGCCAGCAACACTGGATGTCGCCTGCATCTGATACAACCACTAGGTTTTAGTCTTGATGAAAAGAATTTGCTGCGGGCAGGACTCGATTATCACCAATATTCCACGGTGGTGGTTCACGAGAATTGGGATGCGTTTATTAACAGGTGTCAGCCTGCAAAACTGTATGCCTACAGCACCAAGGGCCATAGCTTTTATACCAATACTCGCTATATGGCAGGCGACTATTTGGTGTTTGGCCCAGAAACGCGGGGCCTGCCTGAGACAATGTTAGGGAGTGGCCAGTTTGACAAGGTGCTTACCCTGCCTATGGTTGCTCAAAGTCGCAGCCTAAACCTGTCCAATACCGTTGCAATCGTGGTGTATGAAGCTTGGCACCAACTGGGTTTTGCAGCGGCCCAAACTGTAATCGAGGGAGGAGTAGATGAGAGGTAGTTCTGTTGGTAGTTTTCTTACCCACGTCAGCCGTGGGTAAGAGACTAGAACCGAGTGTAACTTACGTTTAACGCCTAATGCAGGGGCAAAGTAAACTTCACCCCATGTAATTCAAATCAATTCATCTGACCATCTGCTGCTGCTTTTTCAGCTTGATTGCGTTTAGCTTGCATGTACACAGCTTCGAAGTTAATCGGAGCCAACATAAGAGCGGAAAAACTACCTTTCGTAACCAGCGCATCAATAGCTTCGCGGCCATATGGGAACAATACACTTGGGCAAGTAATAGTAAGCACCTGTTCCAGACGTTCGCCTTCTAAACCTGCGATTTCAAAAACTCCTGCTTGTTGAACTTCGACCAGAAACACAGTTTTATCATCTTGTTTAACATCGGCAGTTAGACGCAACACCACTTCATAAATGTTGCCTTCAATGTTTTTGCTGCGACTGTTGATGCTGAAATTTACTTGAGGGCTGTAAGGACGACGGAAGCATTCTGGCGTGTCTGGTGCTTCAAAAGAAGAATCTTTTACGTAAATGCGTTGCACGCCAAAACGGGTTTCTGCTTGGGCTGGCGCTGCAGCGGGGTTAACTTGATTGTCGTTGTCTGCCATGAGTCACCTTTTCTTTTTAGATCAGTTAATTGATGGTTGATTACACACTTTGGTTACTTAACTTTTTTAATCCAGGTTCGATTATTTCACTATCGGGAGATTTTGTGCATGCCATTCGCCCATGCCGCCATACATCTTACTTACATGAACAAAACCATTGCTTTTCAATAGTTTGACAGCGTCACCAGAATTATGTCCCAGCTCGCAAACCACAATAATGGGATTTTCTTTTTGCTTATCCAGCTCTATCGCCCTATCGGACAATTTGGCCAGAGGAATATTAATCGCATCAACGATATGGCCTTTTTCAAATTCTTTGCGCTCGCGAATATCCAGAATCACCCCATTAGCTCGATTGACCAGCAGGGTTGCCCCTTGTGGGCTGATACTTTTAGCGGTTTTGGCATTGAGATAGGCGAGTAGCGTTGTTGCCAACGCCAGCCAGAGACCAGACAGAATCCAGTGAGAAACAAGAAAATCTAGGAAGCGAACCATGCGAAATTATCTAGTTGATGCTGTGGTAGTCCCGCACTACGGTAGGCCCGCCTGCAGAAGCGCCGAAGTATACACAGCTCACTTGCAGAAGTCAGGCATCTAACACTAGGTACTTCCTGGATATTCCGCTTGAACACAGTTTGCATGTGCTCGCGCGCAAATTGACTCTGGATTGTGCTTGGCCGGGTAACTTAGAATCCCAGATCTGCCAGCTTCTTTTATTGCACCCACGCGAAGTACTTGATGACTACCACCACCGGACCTACCCTGCTTCTGATACTTGACGGCTGGGGACATCGCGACAACCCCGACCACAACGCTATTGCTTTAGCCAATACTCCGATTTGGGACAGCCTGTGGGCGTCTTACCCCCATACGCTGCTCCACACTTCTGGCTTAAAAGTAGGTTTGCCGGAGGGACAAATGGGCAATTCGGAAGTCGGCCACATGAACCTAGGCGCTGGGCGTGTGGTGTACCAGAGCCTGACTCGAATCAATAAAGCTATAAGTGATGGTAGTTTTTTTGAGAACCCCGTTTTGCAAAATGCAGTGGATAAAACACTTATTCACAACAGTGCCTTGCATATCATCGGCCTGCTATCTGATGGCGGGATTCACAGCCATGAAGACCAGATCGCAGCCATGATCGATCTAGCAGAACACCAGGGCTGTCGACGCATCTATCTGCATGCGTTGCTAGATGGACGCGATACTCCACCACGTTCGGCTGAGGCCACCCTACGACGATTCAGCGCCAAATTTGCAGCTAGCTCTTGTGGTGCGATTGCCAGTGTCAGCGGTCGTTTTTACGGCATGGATCGTGACAAGCGCTGGGATCGAGTAGCGCAAGTGTTTACTACTATTTGTCATGGTGAAGCCCAATTTACTGCGCCCGATGCGGTCAGCGCCCTGCATGCGGCTTATTTACGCGACGAAAGCGACGAGTTTGTTACTCCCACTATTATTTGCCCCCCCGGCCAGCATTCCCTGCATGTCCAGAACCACGACGCTGTGGTGTTTATGAATTTTCGCGCCGATCGCGCCCGCCAACTCAGCCATGCTTTTGTGGATGAAAACTTCTCTGCTTTTGCGCGTGGCGACATGCCAAAATTAAGCACTTTCGTAACACTCACACCATATTCTGCAGCACTCAACGTGCCCTGTGCCTTCACCCCAGAAAATCTAGGTAATGGCTTGGGGGAATATCTTGCCGCCCAAGGTCGTACCCAGTTACGCATTGCAGAAACTGAAAAATTCGCTCACGTGACCTTCTTTTTCAGTGGCGGACGGGAACAGGAATACACCGGCGAAACGCGGATTCTGGTGCCTTCTCCTAAGGTGGAAACCTACGATCTAAAACCTGAGATGAGCGCATTTGAAGTTACCGACAAACTGGTAGCCGCCATCAAGAGTGAAGAATTTGATGTCATCATCTGCAACTTCGCCAATGGGGACATGGTGGGCCACACCGGTGTACTGAGCGCCGCTATAAAAGCTGTAGAAGTCTTGGATGAATGTCTGGGACGTATCACCACTGCGCTGTTGGAGGTGGGCGGCAACAGTTTGATCACCGCCGATCATGGCAATGTAGAACAGATGCATGATGAAGCTACCGGGCAGCCGATGACCTCGCACAGTAATGGTCCAGTACCACTGGTTTATGTTGGCAAGCGCAAACTGCTGTTACAAGATAATGGTTCTCTGTGTGATGTTGCCCCTAGTCTGCTTGAATTAATGGACTTGCCGCAGCCGCTTGAAATGTCTGGGCATTCACTTATAAAAAGCAGCTAACAAGCAACTAAAGTGAAATTGCTC
>CAIMTR010000080.1 GCA_903844415.1 uncultured Gammaproteobacteria bacterium | reverse complement strand
ATCTCCTCACCCACCGGCGTTAGCCAGACTCGTCTGTTATCGCGTTCTACCAGATTGACACCAAGATAGTGTTCCAGTTTTTTTAATTGGGCACTTAGTGTGGGTTGAGTGACATGACAGGCTGCTGCTGCCCTGCCGAAATGTTTGTACTCTGCTATTGCAACGAAATATTCCCAGTCTCTCAAGTTCATATGTTCTCCATAGATATTGTCTATCGCTACGATGATTATTCTGCATTTCACATGATGTATGTCAATAAACATACTGCACGGCGTTCCCACATGGGAAAGAAACAATCTAAAAATTATTTAAGGAGCATTGCAATGTTAAGCGTAGGTCAAAAATTTCCATCGTTCCAACTGAAGGCCACTGTCTACCTCGAACTGGCCAACGCCTTTACCGATATCAACAACAACACCTATGCAGATAAGTGGATTGTGCTGTTTTCCTGGCCGAAAGACTTTACCTTTGTGTGTCCGACCGAGATTGCCGAGTTTAGCAAAATGAATAGCGAATTCTTGGATCGTAATACACAGGTGCTGGGCATGAGTGTGGATTCAGAATTCGTACATCTAGCGTGGCGCCAACATAATGAAAAGCTGCGTAACCTAAAGTTTCCAATGCTAGCTGACATAAAGCGCGAACTGTCAGGCGCACTCGGCATCTTGGACCCGCAGGAAGGAGTTGCCCAGCGCGCCACTTTTATCATCGACCCCACAGGTGTGATTCGTTTCGTGATGGTTACTGACATGTCAGTTGGTCGTAATGTAAAAGAAGTACTGCGTGTTCTCGATGCCCTGCAGAGTGATGAACTGTGTCCATGTAATTGGCAACCAGGCGATGCAACTATCAAGTTATAAATGGACCCTAAATTAATGTGAGGAGATTTATGTCAGTAGAACAATTACGCAATACCCTGCCGAGTTTCGCGCAAGATATCAAGATCAACCTTGGTAATGTGCTCAACAGCGAAGACTCACCGCTTGACCAGCTTGTGCGCTACCGCATTGGGCTGGCAAGTGCCTATGCCACTCGCAATGTTTCAATCGCGCAGGCGATTGAGCAATCAGGGCGTGAACTGGGCTTGATAGATGCGGATGTACATGCGGCCAAATTGGCGGCCACGCTGATGGCGATGAACAATGTTTACTACCGTTTTTTGCATCTGGCGCACGAACCTGAATTGCAGAAGCTGCCGGCACGACTTCGTATGCAGGGTCTGGTGACACCAGGCATCAGTAAACTAGATTTCGAGCTGATGTCACTTGCAGTGTCTGCTATAAACGGTTGTGGTATGTGTATTGAAGCCCACAACAGGGAAGTATTGAAACACGATGTTGGTGTGTCAGGCTTGCAGGAAGTTGCTCGTATTGCCGCCGTGGTTCATGGAGCAGCGCAGGGATTAGCATTGGTCGCGTGAGAGCAGGGGTCAGCACAGAACAGAGGTCAGCACAGAAATAGTGTATTACTACCTTAGTAGGCACAGGCAATAAAAAAGGGTGGAACCGCAAAGTCCCACCCTTTTATATTTTCGTTTGTTAATGAAGGGCAGAACAAGTCTTTCCCTTCTAACAAATTTCTGGCGATGCCTTTTAGTTAAAACCAAGCTCGCGATTGACGATTGCTGCGCCTTGGGCCAAGGCATGTAATTTGGCCCGGGCAGAAGCTCGTGGCAGATATTTTAAACCACAATCGGGCGCTGCAATTAAACGGTCAGGGCTTATGTATTTCAGAGCGTTGCGAATACGCTGTGCCACTATGGCGGCCGTCTCTGGAGTTTCGTCGCCCAGATTGATCACTCCTACCATGATTGTTTTGGTTGCGAGTGCATCCAGGGCGGCTTTAAGGTTGAGGGAAGCAGGTTGGGCGGCTTCGATAGAAACTTGCTTTACCTTGATTTGTTCTACCAAGGGCAGGCAGGCATAGCCATCTGCGTTTTTGTCACTCACCATTGCGGCGTAACCAAAACATACATGTAAAGCAGTTTCACCGATAACACCTTCGAGTGCTCTGTTGACGGCGCGTACCCCATATTGTGCGGCTTCATCCTGTTTGGCCTGTAGGTAGGGTTCGTCGAGTTGCACGATATCGGCACCGGCGGCAAACAAGGCGCGCATTTCTGTGTTTACACAATCAGCATAAGCCATTGCCAGTTCTTCGCCGTTTTTATAATAATCACTGACTGCCAATTGCGCCAAGGTAAATGGACCTGGGATCGTGATCTTGATAGTGCGGTTGGTGTTAGCGCGCAAAAACTTTACGTCTTCAACATGTACCGGTCGAGTCAGTTTAAGCGGGCCCGAAATAAGTGGCACTTTGTTAGGTTTGCCGGCACGGCCTAGCAGAATTTCATGTTTTTCACGGTTTACACCGTCTGGCGCATTAGCCATTGGGGCAGAATAACTTTCACGTCGTACTTCACCGTCGGTAACTATATCGATGCCTGCTTCTTCTTGGTCGCGTAGTACGCTCAGTACCGCATCGTCCATTGCTTCCTGCAGCATTTCTGGTGCAATTCTCCACATTTCGTTGGAAATAATGCGGGCAGGTAAGCGGGTTTTTAGCGCATGACGATCGATGAGCCATTCTGGTTGTGCATAACTTCCGACAAGGGCGGTTCTTATTTTTGACATGGGACCTTCTTCCGGTTGGTGTTAAAAGGGGATGGATTATACATAGGTTAAAAAATTGCAGAAGTATGAGCAAGCTTGCAAGCGCAAACCTGCTTGAGTGTGCATCGAAAAAATTGGCAGGTACTATTCTGCTTTAGCAGGGGCGACACAAGCTGCTTTTTTCACTGCTACTTCACCAAACGGCAATGCCACGTCCAGGCAGCCATCTTCGTTTACCTGCAGACCTTTGCCGGTGGTGGAGTCGGTGACTTGATGTCCAGTTTGCATAACACGCGCTAGTTCGATGGTGAGGGGCGTGGCGGCACGTGGGTCCATATCTGCAGCAGAGCAGGTGAAACCGCGCAGTGTACATTCGGAGGTGGTGTGTTTGATGCCGCGTTCTTGCATCATTTGCTCCATCAAAGCCACTGCAGCATCATTGAATACAATGGCGTTGTTGGGGCGGAAAGTACCCACTCCAATTGCGTAATCGATGGGCATGAGCGGTTCGATGCTGGCACCGAACGCCCCGTCGTTTTTCTTACCAAGGTCGTAAGCACCGAGGTCTGCGCCTTGCTCGACCAGATATTGAATAATGTTCACGTCGCCGAGATTACCGGCCACCATCAAGGGTGAAATACCATAGTTGTCTTGCCAGTTCACATCACCACCCATGCCCACCAACAGTTTGATTACTGCCAGGCGTTCTTCATAAGGTCTTTGTTTGTGAAAGCCATGGATGAAACCGGTGCCCGCTGCTGCTCCCAGAGCAGTTTCATTGTCGCTGGATTTGATGAGTGGATCAGCTCCATATTCTATTAACAGATTAACCAGTTCGAGATCGGCTGAAAATGCTGCCCGCATCAAAGGAGTGGCGAATACGATACGAGGCGAGCCACCACGCATGCGCGCTTGCGGTGTGTCATTAATCAAAAGATTGGGATCAGCACCGGCATCCAGCAGTTTTTTCACTAGTGGCAAGGGATCTTCAGTGATAGTCCACGGAAAGTTGGGAGCGGTTTCCATGTTGCGGCGATCCACAGCCCAGAATAAGGGGGTGAAATTGCGCGCATCGGCTAGATTCACGGGAGCGCCACTGTCGATCAAGTAGCTTGCAATCGCGTAATAACCATTGAAGATGGCTAGGCTCATGGCGTCTTTTCCATCGCCGGCCACTTTATCCATGCTTGCGCCACCTTCCACCAAGGCTTGCGCCGTTTCTAGATGGCCTTCACGCGCGGCAAACATCAGTGCTGTCATTTCGCCGCTTGCGTGATAAACCGGACCGACTTCATCAGCCAGTCGGTCACGTGGTGCTGACCCTTCAAAACCACGGGCAGTATCGATGGGCATAAACTTACTTTGCATATCAGGATTGGCACCAGCGTCGAGCAACATACGGGTAGCTTCGATATGACCTTCGGTGGCAGCCCACATCAGGGCAGTGGTACCGCTAAACGATTCTATTGCATTGACATCAACACCTTGCTCAAGAAGGACTTGTATAGGCTCAGGTATCCCAGTGCGGGCAGCCATCATCAAGGCGGTATCGCCACTGCTTGAAATAGGCAGGCTCGGATCAGCACCTGCAGTAATCAACAGGCGTAGCATGGCAGAATTGCCATTAATTGAAGCCAGTTGTAAGGGGCTGGCACCGGTGCGATTAGCAAGCGCTGGATTTGCCCCCGCGTTAATCAACAATTGTGCGGTGTCTAGATCATCCCATTGCGCCGCCCAGAGCAGAGCAGTGGCACCATCGTTTTGGGGTTCGTTAACATCAACACCGCTGGTTAACAAGAGTTGCACTGCTGCTGTGTCCTGCTGTTGGGCCGCGTCGGCAATATCACTGGCATAAAGTGAACTGGAGAATATTGGCAACATTATCAGGCTTAAAATTTGTGAAAATCTAGCGTACATTTATTTCTCCGAGCTATTAAGTATTTTAAAAATAAATCTTAGACTTGCTTACACATTTACTGCTTATTTCAAAGGATTAAATCATTGGCCTTTGGTTGACCCATCCAGTGGCAAGCGGTACGATCAGCTGTAACCATTCAGTTTATAAGATACGATTATTCATACCAGAAGTCATCCGCATTTTTTGCAAGCTCAAAAGCTTAGATTAATAGTTAGATGAACATTTGGATGAAACCAAAGGGGAAGTTCAACATGCGCCAACGCTATTTGTTTGCGTGTCATTACACTATTGTTATGTTTTTAGGCCAGTTCTTGGTACCCCAGGTGTTGGCCCAAAATACTCTGGATGATCAGCAGCACGCGCAGCTAGACGAATTTTGTGCAGGCTGCCACAACTCTGACGACTTTTCTGGCAGTCTTGATATCACTGCTTTTCTGAATGATGACCTGTCTAGCCACGCCGAGTCATGGGAAAAAGTCGTTCGTAAATTACGCGCTGGCATGATGCCCCCTCCAGGTCAGCCGCGCCCAGACTGGAACGCTTATTCGGCATTAACAGAAAGTCTGGAACAAAAAATCGACAGCAGTGCCAGTGTTAACCCAGGCACTATCATGCTGCACCGTCTCAACCGCATTGAATACACTAATGCCATTCGTGACCTTCTTGATCTGGAAATAGATGCAACAACACTGTTGCCTGCCGATACATCAGCGCGTGGTTTTGACAATATTGCTGGTTCCCTGACTATTTCACCTACACTGCTGGAAGCCTATGCAACTGCATCAGCAAAAATTGCGCGCTTAGCAGTTGGGTTTTGGAGCAGTCCCACAGAATCAACCTACATTGCTTCGGGGGATACTTCCCAAAACCAGCATCTGGAAGGTTTGCCCTTAGGTACACGCGGTGGTTTTGCCGAACACCACAATTTCCCTGCCGACGGTGACTACACTTTTCACATGCAGAATTTCGGTGTGGGTAATTTTTTACCAGGTCAACAATTGGAGCTGAGTATCGATGGCGAACGAATCACCTTGTTCGATTACACCGGTGTTGGCCTCAATACCGGCATGGGCGGGGACCGTGATGGTGCGCTGGAGATAACCGTGCCAGTTAAGGCGGGTAATCATTTGGTGGGAGCGACTTTTCTCGATACCCATTACCGCCCCGAACTCAACATGATCAAAGAATACGATCGCAAATCCATCGAAAACGAACCTATTCCGCAATTGCAATATAACCCGCAAGTTGGGCTGCTCAAAATCATGGGGCCATTCAACGCCCAGCGTCCGGAAAATACGGCCAGTATGCGCAAGGTTTTTACCTGCCAACCTGCCAACGCTGACCAGGAAAGTGAGTGTGCGCGGGAAATATTGTCTACACTCTCCCGCCAGGCTTATAGACGGCCGGTTGTTGCAAGAGACATCGAAGTGTTGATGGGCTTTTATGAAATGGGGCGCAGTACCGGTACCTTTACAGATGGAGTTGAGCTCGGTATACGCCGTTTACTGATAGATCCAGAATTTTTGGTGCGCACCGAACACGAACCAGACGGACTTGCTGCGGGCCAGAGTTATGCCATTTCAAATCTCGAGCTGGCTTCACGTTTATCATTTTTTCTGTGGAGCAGTATTCCCGATGAAGAACTGCTGACACTGGCATCCCAAAATCAATTGCAACAACCGCTGGTTTTGGAGCAACAAGTGCGGCGTATGCTGGATGATAAACGTTCTGATGCTTTGGTGAAAAATTTTGCACAGCAATGGTTATATTTGCGTAACCTGCCTTCAACGTCTCCAGATGGTATTTATTATCCAAATTGGGACAATGAATTACGCGAAGGTTTCAAGCGTGAAACTGAACTTTTGTTTGAAAGTGTGATGCGGGAAGACCGCAGTATCATCGATTTGCTGGACGCCGATTACACCTATTTAAATGAACGCTTGGCTAAACATTACGGCATCCCCAATATTTATGGCTCGCATTTTCGCCGGGTAGTCTTAGGCCCTGAATTTGACTATCGACGTGGATTGTTGGGCAAGGGCAGTTTTCTGTCTGTAACATTTACCGAAAACTTTCGAATTTCACCGGTAAAACGTGGTGTATGGGTATTGGAAAACATTCTTGGTACGCCACCTCCAGAACCCCCGCCGAATGTGCCTGCGCTGGAATTAACTGTTAATGTCGAGAATCCGATCAAGACCTTGCGCGATCAATTGACCTTGCATCGGCAGGAAGAGCCTTGTGCTACCTGTCACAAAATCATGGATGGCATTGGGTTTGCGCTGGCAAATTTTGATGCGGATGCAAGTTGGCGTACTTTGGAAGGTCATCCTCGCAAAGGTGATGGCACGTCTTACCCGATTGATGCAGCTGTCCAATTGTGGGATGGCACCAACGCTAACGGTCCGGTTGAATTACGCCAGGCCTTGCTAAAATATTCTCCTCAGTTTGTTCGATTTGCTACGGAAAAATTGATGACCTATGGCTTGGGACGCGGAGTGGAGTATTACGATATGCCGCAGATTCGAGCCATTGTAGGAAATGCTGCTGCTGAAGATTATCGGTTTTCAGCATTGGTAACAGGGATAGTGCTTAGTCCAGCTTTTACGATGCGCACCAAACAGCAGGAACAAGAGAATTAAACCGGAGTAAGAACCAACATACTTACCTAATTTAAGTTCGAGGAAATTACATGAATATCATTACAAAAAAACATTTGCCTCGCCGTACCTTTCTACGTTCTGCAGGGGTCACTATAGCCCTGCCATTATTGGATGCGATGATTCCGGCTTTAACCCCTATGGCTAAAGCCCAGGCACTTACTGTGCCTAAACGTTTCGTAGGGGTATGGCATCCCCAAGGGGCAGCACCTGGTTACTGGAGCCCGGTACAACAAGGTGCAGATTTTGAATTTTCTTACATCACTAAACCGCTAGAAGCCCTGCGCGATCGCATTGTGCTGATTTCAGGCCTCGACGTTCCAGAAGCCTTCTCCACCGAAGAGCAACCCGGTGGTAACCACGCTAGGGGCGCGGTGTTTTTATCGGGTGCACGCGCGCGCCGTAATGCTGTTAGTCCATATTTGGGTGTAACTATTGATCAATTAATTGCCCAAGAGTTTGGTAAGGACACTATATTGTCCTCCATTCAATTAGGAGTTGAAGACGCTGGTAACTACGGCAACTGCAATTGGGGTTATTCATGTGCGTATACCAATTCTGTATCTTGGACTTCACCTACTTCGCCGCTGCCCACCGAGATTAATCCACGGGTAGCCTTTGAGCGTATGTTTGGTGATGGGGCAAGCCCGGAAGAGCGTCGTCGCGGACGCCTGCTTAATGCCAGCCTTCTAGATTCAGTCACCAGTAAAATACCAGAATTTAAACGCAATCTTGGGGTGGGTGATCAGGCACGGTTGGATACTTACCTAGACAACGTCCGTGAACTGGAACGTCGCATTCAGATCGCGATCAGCAACTCAGTTACAGAACCCTCTGAAGAAGTCCCTTTTGGTATACCCCAAAGTAAAGATGTGCATTTCAAACTTATGTTCGACCTGATTGCACTGGCGTTTGAAGCTGATATTACCCGTTCGGCTACTATGATGATGGGGCGTGACCTGAGTGGTTTCTCCTACCCTGAATCTGGTTCTACTGGCGGCTGGCATGCGTCATCACATCACGGCGACAAACCCGCCAATATTGCCAATTACGCAAAAATGAACCGTTACCATGTCAGTATTGTGGCCGGTTTCCTCGAAAAATTACGCAACATTCCTGAAGGTGATGGCAACATTTTGGATCACATGTTGTTGTACATGGGCAGCAACATGGGTAATTCACATCGTCATGCGCATGAAAAAGTGCCGGTGATTTTAGCTGGTGCTATTGACGGTAAGTATCAGGGGAATAGACATTTTGTATACCCTGATAACACGGAGAAAACGTCCAATCTGCTTTATACCATCTTGCAGTTGTACGGCATTCAACGCGACAGCATTGGGGAAAGTACCCATCCGCTGGAAATTGCCTAGGCTGAGCTTGTCCCGGTTTGCACTGGGACAACATCTGCAAACTATAACGTGCGTATAAATATTTACAGGTTGCTGTACATGATGTTGAAATTTTTCCGAACCCCGCAATTGTTGTTACTTGCAGTCGTATTATTAAGCGCCACACCTGGGTTCGCTCAAAGTGCTGCTCGACCCCAAGTAAAATTGCCTGACGGTCAGGTTCGAAATGTCATACTTAAAAATTGTGTGTCTTGCCACGGTATTGATGACTATGCCTTTCATGCTATGGACAGACAGGGCTGGCAGGAGTTAATCGACACCAAACACAAACAGGCACGCAACTTACAACTCTCCTTGCGTGATGAGCGTATTCTACTTACTTATCTCACGACCAGTTTTGGTCCTGAATCGATTGCTTTTCCCCGTAATTACGTTGCGTCCGAAATTACTGAATTTTTTGACAATGTACAGGCGCGCGTATTTTTGGAAAGATCTTGTACTGAATGCCATGAAATTCGCGTATTTGAACACCGTAAAGATATGGCGGGTTGGCGAGCACTAGTACTCGATATGCGTGAACGTGGTGCCGAAATCTCTGATCTGAATATCGAAAAACTGGTGGAATGGCTGGGCCGAGTACGTGGTATTAATCCAGTAGAGTAAAATCTTAACGGATTAATTGAATTTAAAAATTCTTATTCTGTGAGTGGGCGATGATAAACAACAGTTACCACAACAGACTGCTGTTGATATTGCTTTGGTTATATGCCCCTGCTGGTTTTTCCAGCCAGATTGCTGACGCTGCCCAGCGTGGTGATACCGATCAAATCATAACCCTTCTTGCCACAAATGTGGATGTCAACGAACCACAAATCGATGGCACGACAGCCCTACACTGGGCAGTCCAGCGTGACCAGCTGGACCTTGCCCAATTATTGGTGGATGCAGGTGCCAATCCTGATGTGGTTAATCGTACCGATGCTAAACCCTTGCAACTAGCAGCGCTTAATGGCTCTGCTCTTATGTTGCGTTTATTACTTGAGGCAGGCGCAGAGGTAAATGCACCACAAACCATAAGCGCCGACACTGCACTAATGATTGCAGCACGTACCGGCAAAGCCGATGCAGTAAATGTATTGCTTGAATATGGGGCCAACATCAATGCACAAGAAAGTTGGGGTGGTACTAATGCTTTGATGTGGGCAGTTAATGAAAATCAGCTGGAAGTCCTGCAGTTGTTACTTGCCAACGGTGCGGATGTAAACCAAGTTTCGTTATTTGTAGCACCGGATACTGGACGAGGCTTTGAGGGTTCGACACTGCGGGGTCGGCAACCGGAAGAGACAGGCCCAGTACAAGGCGCCACAGGTGAATTCACTCCGCTGATATTTGCGGCGCGTGAAGGCTTGCTTGATGCTGCCAAAATTTTGGTGGTTGCTGGTGCCGACATGAACAAACTTTCTGCTGACGGCAAAGATGCGCTGGGGATGGCGATTTTTAATGGCCATTATGCTGTCGCCGCTTTCCTGCTCGACAGTGGCATAAAAGTTGATCAGGCAGATGCAAGAGGATTTACCCCTCTGTTTTGGGCGGTGGATCGTCGCAATATGGAAACTGCCCCAAATTTCCCTTGGACCATTACCGAAGATCCAAAGTTTCTGGTCAGTAAATTACTAGAAGCCGGCGCTGATCCCAACAAAATTGTGAATGACACACCGCAGGCGCGGATGCGTGGCGGCTCACCACGTATCGTATTTGCCAGTGTGCTGATGCGTGCCGCATTTTCGGGCGACCTTGAATTAGTGCAATTGCTGCTAGATTACGGCGCTGATCCAGCGGTGCTTTCCAAAGATAACGAGTCTGTGCTTGCCGCCGCCGCAGGGCTTGGTTTTGTCATGGGTTTTCACAGAGAAAGACCATTAGCCGAACGCCTAGCTGTGATTAAACTTCTAGTAGAACTCGGTGCGGATGTTAACTGGCAAGACAACTATGGTATTTCTCCCTTGATGGTGGCTGCCAATTTGGGCGACCTTCCCATTATTGAATATCTGGTATCGCAGGGCGCAGATCTTGGGGCCTTCGATTTAGGCAAAAAGAATGATGGCATCTTTGGTGCCAGTATTGAGCCTTTGATGCCGCTCGACTATGCCATTGGTGTGGGCACTTTTCGGCCCAACAATGCTGTTGTTATCAATCAAGCTGCGATGGAGTTAATGAGTAAGATGATGCAAGAACGTGGTATTCAACATTCTACGTCCGAATGTACGCTGCGGGGTTTCACTTGTTCGGCAGCTGATATGGATCCGCGTGATGTCACGCCATTAGGAATCGAACGCGCTCGTGCCATGCAAACCGGTCATCAGGTTGATGATGCAATCACTGGTAAAGGTTTGGTAGTCGAGTAAGAGTCGAATACGGCTAGCTTAGGTGTGAGATATAAGCTTCACTTCTGTAGTTGCGGGACTAATGTAAGTTTATCGAAAATTGGGTTATTTCCATGTCTCATTTTAGAGTATTTGCTCTAGGCACCACTTACCTCTACATCCTCGGTCTGGTATTGGTTGGGGTAACTAGTGCACAAACACCAATTGATCCAAACACCACAGCCCAGCTCGAAGAATATTGTGTTGGTTGTCACAACTCTGATGATTATGCGGGTAGTCTCGATTTAAGTGCTCATCTTGCTGACGCCGATGTGAGTGTAAACACACAGACGTGGGAAAAGGTAATTCGCAAATTACGGGCTGGCATGATGCCCCCCCCAGGACAACCACGCCCCGACTGGAATTCTTACAGTGACCTCACCTCCAATCTGGAAAATATAATCGACAGCACAGCTGCGGTAAATCCTGGCACGCTGATGTTGCATCGTCTTAATCGTGTGGAATACGCTAATGCTGTCCGCGAGCTGTTGGCTGTAGACATAGACAGCGCCGCCATGCTTCCACCAGACACTTCAGCACGCGGTTTTGACAACAATGCTGGTTCCTTGACCATTTCTCCCACTTTGCTGGAAGCCTATACCACCGCTGCTGCAAAAATTGCCCGCATTGCTGTTGGGTTTTGGAACTCGCCTACGGAGGCTGTGTATATCGCTGCCGGAGACACGTCCCAAAATCAGCAACTCGATGGTATGCCGTTTGGTACGCGCGGTGGTTTGGCAGCAAACCATACTTTCCAGGCTGATGGTGACTACACTTTTTATATCCAGAACTTCGGCGTAGGCAATTACATCGCCGGCGAAAAGCTGGAGCTGAGCATAGATGGTGAGCGCGTGCATCTATTTGAATATGCAGGAGTAGGGCTCAACGAAGGGGGTAATGCTGACAAAGATGGTGCTCTTGAAATCACATTGCCAGTGACAGCAGGTTCGCATTTGATTGGCGCAACATTTTTGCTTTCGAACTACCGTCCCAGTTTGGATACTATTCAACCCTTTGATCGTTTGTCGCTCGACAATGAAAGTTTTCCGCAAGTCCTGAAACATCCAGTGATAGGTTTAATGAAGGTGCTAGGGCCGTTCAACGCACAACGCCCGCAAGACTCCGCGAGTTTGCGCAAAGTGTTTACTTGCCAACCGACCAACGCAGACCAAGAACGGTCCTGTGCAATAGAAATATTTTCCACCTTGGCGAGTCAGGCGTATCGACGCCCTATTACTGCGCTTGATGTCGACACGCTGCTGGAGTTTTATGATATGGGACGCAGTGCGGGCACATTTAACGATGGCATTGAGTTAGGTCTGCGCCGCATGTTGATAGACCCGGAATTTCTGGTGCGTACTGAGCACGAACCGCAGAATCTGACTGTGGGTCAAAGTTATCTCATTACTGATTTGGAATTGGCATCACGTTTGTCGTTCTTTTTGTGGAGCAGCATTCCGGATACGGAATTACTCACCCTTGCTAGTGCCGGGCAACTGAGTGAACCAGCCACACTTGAGCAACAAGTACGGCGCATGCTTGACGATCCACGTTCTGATGCATTGGTTAAAAATTTTGCCCAGCAGTGGTTATATTTACGCAACCTGCCCGCTACCTCACCAGATGGAATTTTCTATCCAAATTGGGACGATGAATTACGGCAGGGTTTTGTGCGCGAAACCGAGCTATTGTTCGAAAGCATCGTACGCGAAGACCGTAGTGTGATTGATTTGCTTGATGCTGATTACACTTTTGTCAACGAACGGTTAGCCAAACATTACGGCATGCCGAATATCTATGGCTCTCATTTTCGACGCGTTGATCTGGGCTCACAATTTGATTATCGGCGGGGCTTGTTAGGGCAGGGCAGTTTTCTGTCGGTGACTTATACCCAAAACTTTCGAACTTCACCTGTAAAACGTGGTGTCTGGGTGCTGGAAAATATTCTAGGTACACCGCCACCCGAACCACCACCTAATGTGCCGGCACTTGAAGAAACTGCTAATGCAGAACATCCCATTCGCACCTTACGTGACCAACTGACTTTGCATCGGCAGGAAGAACCTTGTGCCACTTGTCACAAAATTATGGATGGTATCGGTTTCGCGCTCGCAAATTTCGAAGCCGATGCAAGTTGGACCACACTTGAAGGACATCCTCGCAAAGGGGATGGTACAGCGAGTCCGATAGATGCAGCAGTTGAACTGTGGGATGGCACAAGAGCGAATGGACCGACCGAACTGCGCGAAACTCTGCTGCGTTATTCGCCCCAATTTGTCCGTTTTGTCACTGAAAAACTAATGACTTACGGGCTGGGTCGTGGTGTTGAGTATTACGACATGCCTGTCATTCGCTCCATTGTAAAATCAGCCGAATCTGAAAACTATCGTTTCTCCGCACTGGTGCTAGGCATCGTTAATAGTCCGGCCTTTCAAAGGCGGGTTAAACAAATGGAATAAACCAGATAGCAACTCTGCCTTGGTAGCATCTGTACTAGGAAGAACATGCTTTGACATTGACATAAAGAAATTTGGCAGAAAAAAGAATGACATGAAGAAATCGGTTGCTATACCACCGGTAACCCTTCTTCCTGTCAGCGTAACAAGCCTCCTTTTATACTAGCTACTTGTGCGCGGTCCGCCTCCCGCAAAATACTGAAAGCCAACACTGAGCGTTTGCCCGAACGACATATTGTTAGCACGGGTAAAGCTGATATTTTCGCCATTCAGTAATTTTCGTTCAAGTGATTGGATCCCTGCCTGATCGGATGCCAGAATTTGACAACTAGTCGCATTTTTTAACAACCAGGCGCTAGTGACATGATCGGCATGGCAATGGGTTTCTATGCAGGCCACAAGTTGGAGTTCCAGTTCCTGGATCAACGCCAGATCACGTTGGTGTTGTTCGTACACGGTATCTATAAAAACGGCCTGACGCGTTTTTGTATCTGCCAACAAGTAGGAATAGCTACCAGAACTTTGGTCAAAAAGCTGTTTGAAAATTAGCATGGAAGGCATGGCCTATTAAGGAT
>CAIMTR010000079.1 GCA_903844415.1 uncultured Gammaproteobacteria bacterium | reverse complement strand
TACCTAAAGTTTTTCAAAAAAGTTTAAAACTTCATCATGATGATATACACGTCAGGGTGACCTTTAATCAAACAAACTCTTTAACCGTGCTAAAGTTTCTTTGCCGCGCGCTTTGGATTTTTCCGGAGTCATATCACTTTTTCTGCCGTCCCACTCCAGTAGCTCCTGCGGTAACTCTTCTAAAAACCGGCTTGGTGTGGTTGTCAGAATTTCTCCGTACTGTTTGCGTTGGCTGGCAAGTGTAAAAGTCAGCAACCGTTGGGCGCGGGTGATGCCCACATAAGCCAAACGGCGCTCTTCTTCAATATCGCCAGTTTCTATGCTGTTTCTGTGCGGTAATAATTCTTCTTCCATGCCGATGATAAATACAAACGGAAACTCCAACCCTTTGGCAGCGTGTAGTGTCATCAGTTGCACACGGTTGGATTCTTCATCTTTATCTTGGTTTTCTAGTAAATCACGCAGAATAAGTTTGTTGATAGCCGATTCCAGATCGCCCTCCTCACCTTCTGCTTTAGCCTTGGAAATGCTAGTGCCGAGCGCGGTTATCAAAATTTGTACGTTTGCATAAGCGCGTTCCGCGGCAGTGGGTGTAGGGCTGTTTTGTTGCAGGTAAGCTGCGTAGCCAATGTCATCGATTAGTTCATTAATAACCTTTATGCCGCCACTGCCAATTTGTTCATTAAGATTTTGTAGCCAATGGTGAAACTCACGAAATTTATCGGTTTGGGTTTGATTAAGATGCTCCGACAAACCCATGTGGCCACATGCAGTTAACATGCTTACCTCTGCTTTGTTCGCATAATTGCCGAGTGCTTCCAACATGGCGGGACCAATTTTGCGGCGTGGTGTATTGATGCAACGTAAAAAAGCATTGTCATCATCCGGATTTATAAGAATTCGTAAATAGGCCATCAAATCTTTGATTTCGGTGCGAGCAAAAAAAGATGTACCACCCGACAACACATACGGCACTTGATGTGCTTGTAATTGAATTTCCAACAGACGCGCCTGATGATTGCCCCGATACAACACGGCGAAATCCTTGAAGGACAAACGCTTGTGAACTGTCATTAGCAAAATTTCACTAGCGACTCTTTCCATTTCTGCTTCTTCGTTAGCGGTGACCAACACCCGAATCGGATCACCCTTGCCATATTCACTCCACAGTGTTTTTTCAAAAACATGCTTGTTGTTAGCGATTAATGCATTGGCGGCAGTCAAGATGGTATTGGTAGAGCGATAGTTTTGTTCCAGCATTATGACTTTCAGGCCTGGATAATCTTTCTGCAAAAGCTGCATGTTTTCTGGTCGTGCTCCGCGCCACGAATAAATAGATTGATCATCATCGCCCACAACCGTTAAACAGGCGCGTTCACCCACCAATAGTTTCACTAGGTTGTATTGCATATTGTTAGTGTCTTGGTATTCGTCTACCAAAAGATAGCGAATGTGGCGTTGCCATTTTTGTAACACTTCAGCATTGGTCTGAAAGAGCAGCGCAGGAAGCATGATCAGATCATCGAAATCTACAGCGTTATAAGCTTTAAGATGACGTTGATACGCTTCGTAAAGTTTTGCTGCCAGCACATCTTCAGGCGTAGCTGTGACTGCTATTGCTTGTGCAGGCGTAACAAACTGATTTTTCCAGTTAGAAATAATACTACTCAACTTCTTGAGTTGTTCGTCGCTGCTGTCGATTTCTTTGTGCATTAATTCACGCAGCAATACCAGCGCATCTTGATCGTCAAAAATGGTGAAGCTGCTCTTGAGGCCCAGATGAGCACATTCGCGGCGAATGATAGTCAGGCCTAGTTGGTGAAAGGTAGAAATAATCAAACCTTTGGTGCTGACCCCTTTCAACAACTGATTTACACGTTCGCGCATTTCACGCGCCGCTTTGTTGGTGAAGGTCACCGCTGCGATATGGTGCGGTTTGTACTCACAGTCATTAATCAGCCAAGCAATTTTTTGGGTGATAACACTAGTTTTTCCGCTGCCAGCACCAGCGAGTACCAGCAAGGGATTGTCGATGTAGCGAACTGCGCTGTACTGACGGGAATTTAATGGCTTCATCAAGCGGGCTAATAATTGTGCTGGGGCGGCATCATACTCGGTGCAAGTAAATTTGAAAATTTTAGTTTTATGCACTATTTATAAGGGTGGTAATAGGGGGTGCAATAGGGGTGGCAATAGTCGAGCCAAGTAAGGACAACGCAGGATGTCCTTGCCGCAAGTCGCACCTGCCCGCTGAAATTTTTGGCAGCTAGGTTAGTAGTAAAGTTCTAAGCAATGTCCACATCTCTCCCTCTACATCTGTGTGTGATTTTCTACAGCATAATTACAAGGAAGTATCATGGCACTGGCTATCGTGTATTCACGCGCCAACATCGGCATCGATGCGCCATTGGTGACGGTAGAAGTGCATTTGTCCAATGGTCTGCCGGGTTTCGCCATCGTGGGTCTGCCAGAAACCGCGGTCAAAGAAAGTAAAGAAAGAGTACGTAGTGCCATTCTTAATTCGCAGCTTGAATTTCCGCAGCGTCGTATCACCATCAATCTTGCGCCGGCCGATTTGCCCAAAGCCGGCGGTCGTTTCGATTTGGCCATAGCAGTGGGAATTCTGGCGGCATCGCGGCAAATTGATAAAGCCATATTGCAAAATCGGGTATTTATGGGCGAACTCGCTTTGTCGGGCGCTATTCGCAAGGTCAATGGCATATTGCCAGGCATCATTGCCTGCCACCGCGAACAGCGCGGCTGCATAGTGCCTTCTGAAAATGCAGCAGAAGCGGCCTTGCTCGCCCATGCAGAAATTGGCATGTGTAACCATTTGTTGGAATTAATAGCCTGTCTGAATGGAAAAAGTGTTTTGCAGCGACCGGCGCCGCCCCAGCTCGGTACCTGGGACTACAACATTGATGTGCAGGATGTAGTAGGGCAAGAAAGTGCCAAACGCGCTTTGCTGATTGCAGCGGCAGGCGGGCATAACTTGCTGATGCGCGGGCCACCAGGTACCGGTAAAACCATGTTGGCAAGTTGTATGGTCACCATCTTGCCTCCTTTAACCGAGCAACAGGCAATGGAAGTTGCAGCCATCCAGTCCATCGCCAAAATCGAGTTTAACCTCCAAAGCTGGCGCAAGCCGCCGTTTCGCACGCCGCATCACACCAGTTCTGCAGTTGCTCTGGTGGGGGGAGGAGGTGCATTAAATCCTGGTGAAATAAGCCTTGCCCATCATGGTGTGTTGTTTCTCGATGAACTGCCTCAGTTTAGCCCCCGCGTGCTGGAAGTAATGCGCGAACCGATGGAGGCCGGTTACATTCAAATCGCCCGTGCCAAATATCAAATTAGGTTACCGGCATGTTTTCAAATGTTAGCGGCCTACAATCCGTGTCCGTGTGGATATTATGGCGACAGCGAAAGGTCGTGTCGTTGCACGCCGGAAAAAATTAAGCAGTATCAGCAACGAATATCCGGACCCTTGCTTGATCGGATTGATATGCAAGTGGAAGTGCCAAGACTCAGTGAAGCAGACAAAGCACAGTTGTTGGAAAAACGTGGGGCAACGTTACAGTGCAGTACTTATATGCGTGGGCAAGTAGTGAGCTGTCGCAATACCCAACTGGAGCGCTGCGGCACACTCAATGCGCGCCTGTTACAACACGAGATTCAGGACTTTTGCGCGCTAACTGCCAAAGATCTTAGCCTGCTCAACGATGCCATGAAACGCCTACGGCTTTCCACCCGTGCCTTTTTCCGGATTTTAAAAATAGCCCGTACCATTGCAGATCTTGCACAAGCCGAAAATATTGCAACATCGCATTTGATTGAGGCTATTAACTACCGCAGGTTTGATATACAGCAGTAAAAGAATTGGAGACAGACGAATAACTGATCTTCATTCCGGGATAACAAATACTTCACCGTCATTCCGGCGTGCCCACTGTTTTACTATTGTTGGTGTTGTTCCAGTTCTGCCAGCTTTTGTTCCAGCGCAAAAATTTGCAGCGTAGCTTTTTCCAGCACGTGCTGTTGCGCGGTAAATTCTTCACGAGTAACCACATTAAGTTTACCTAGCGAAGTTTGTAGCAGGGCATACAACTCTTGTTCTAATTTGGCGCGGGCAGCTTGTGCGGCAGGAAACAGGGCGGCAGCTTTGGCGCTGAGTAAGTGCAGAAATTCGTTATCGAGCATGGGCTGTTTCCCCGAGTTTAAACAGCTTCGAGTGTATGCCAGAGGCCCGTTTACCGGAATCGTTTTTTTAGAGTTTCTGGCTTATACTGCCAAACAGACAGCATGTTCCAGGGGACAACATATGATGAAAATGATCACCGCAGTTATTAAGCCATTTAAACTGGATGATGTCAGGGAAGCATTGTCAGGGATTGGCGTACAAGGAATTACGGTTTCTGAGGTCAAAGGTTTTGGGCGCCAGAAGGGCCATACCGAGCTGTATCGTGGTGCTGAATATGTAGTGGATTTCTTGCCTAAAATCCGTTTGGAAATTGCCGTGGAAGATACCGCGGTGGAGCGAACCATTGAAGTACTGATCAAAGCCGCCGCTACTGGCAAAATTGGCGATGGTAAAATTTTCGTACACAACCTAGAGCAGGTTATTCGTATTCGAACCGGCGAATCTGGCCCCGACGCGCTTTAAGCTCCCCATAAATACTGCAACACCGACAGCGCCACCACCGGCGCTGTTTCCGTTCTGAGTACCCGGTTTCCCAGGGCTATTCCTACAAATCCTGATTTAGTAGCCTGCGATTGTTCAGCGGTAGACAGACCACCTTCCGGCCCGATTAATAACGCAATTTCTCCTGCTGGACGTGCACCTCCCAGTGCTGCGTTCTGGCTATGATCAAACATCAATTTGAGCGAAGCCGTTTGGGTGTCTAACCAGGCTTGCAGGTGTTGTGGTTTGTCAACCATCGGCACTTTTACGCGACCACTTTGTTCACAAGCGCTGATTGTAATTTGTTGCCAGTGTTGCTGACGTTTGTCGAGGCGTTCGGCGTGTAGTTTTACTTCGCAGTGTTCGGTGAACAACGGCACGATACGGCTTATCCCCAGCTCGGTACTTTTTTGAATGGCATAATCCATACGTTCACCACGCGATATCCCAAGACCCAGTACGGTATAAATTAAGGATTCGGTTGGGGGAGTGAGCTGCTCGGTAAGTGTGACCATCACCGCCTTCTTGACTATGTCTGCAATCACGGCGTTGTATTCGTGCCCATCACCATTGAAGACACACAAGGAATCGGCAACTGTCAGACGTAACACTTTGCTGACATAGTGCGATGCCTGCTCTTGTAACTGTATTTGTGTTGCAACAGTGAGTATTTGGGGTGTGTAAATTCTGGAGCGGCGCATAGGTCTATACTAACAAAGTAAAACTGTAGGATAACTGTTTGTCTGGCAGGTCACCAAGCGCTAAGCTGCTATATTACTGGCACAGTGCTTACACATTAGCGTTGATGCCTTCAACGCAGCAGCCTATTTGGTAATCCTTCGGTAATCCGCTATTTATGAATGAAGTACACCACCACGATGTAATTATTGTTGGCAGCGGCATGGTTGGCCTGAGTCTGGCGCTGGCCTTGCGCAACTGTGGTTTGAACATTGCCTTGATTGATGATCACAGCGCAGCGCATTCGCTTGCAGGGCTGCGCACCAATATGAAGAATGCAACATTCGATAGTCGGGTAAGTGCGTTAACCCCAGCCAGCTGCGCATTTTTACAAGCGTTGGGCGTGTGGTTGCCCTTGCAAGATTTGCGGGTGTGTCCTTATCAACATATGGTGGTGTGGGATGCCGATGGCACTGGCAGCATTGACTTTCATGCTGCCGACTTACACGCAGATTGGCTGGGCGTTATCGCCGAAAATTCGTTAGTGAGCGCCGTGCTAGCACAGGCACTTTATGACGCTGCCACCGTAAAAATTTATCAACCCGAAACGCTCATCGCTTTGACAAAGGTCACGCAAGCTGAAGGCAACTACAACAACATACTTACTTTGGAATCGGGTACTTCTCTGCACTGTAAATTAGTGATTGGTGCCGACGGTGGCACCTCTAAGATTAGAACTCTGGCGGGCTTTGAAACCCGCGAATGGAACTACGACCAGCAGGCCATAGTGACCACTGTAACCACCACACTGCCCCATCAGTTAACGGCCCGGCAACGCTTTATGCCCA
Source organism: uncultured Gammaproteobacteria bacterium (assembly GCA_903844415.1). GTDB lineage: Bacteria > Pseudomonadota > Gammaproteobacteria > Pseudomonadales > Pseudohongiellaceae > CAILUG01. The sequence continues at coordinate 18,302 of CAIMTR010000079.1, read as the reverse complement.
CGGGCCCGCTCGCTTTTTTACCCTTGATGGTGGCCGGTGATACCTCGCAACAGTACTGCTCCATCGTTTGGTCATGTGCACCGGCCTTGGCTGGCCGGTTGTTGGCCTTGGATGATGCCGAATTTGCCCAACAGCTGGAGCAAGCTTTTGAATCGAAACTGGGGAAAATCCAGGCAGTGGCAACCCGGCAAGCTTTTCCTTTGCGGCAACTCCATGCCCTTAACTATGTAAATGCTGGTGTGGCTTTGGTAGGGGATGCTGCCCACACTATCCATCCACTGGCAGGACAGGGTGTCAATTTGGGCTTTGCCGATGCCGAGGCGCTGGCCGCTATCCTCAAACATGCCGTTGCCAGAAAAGAAGACTTTGCAAGTTTACAAATACTGAGTCGATATCAACGCCAACGCAAACCCGCCAATCTAGGCATGATGGTGGCGATGGAGGGGTTCAAACGCATCTTTGCCAGCGACAACCTCAGTCTGCGCTGGTTGCGTAATAGTGGTCTGAACGCTGTTAATCACTTGTCGCCCTTAAAACAGCAAATCATGAGGATAGCAATGGGCTTGAAGTAGCGAATGATAATGATTATCATCTACCTTCTCATATGGAGATGCCCATGCCGTACCGCGCTATATTGATAATCGTCTTGCAAACGCTGTTGGTCGCTTGTGGTGTACAGCAAGGTGACCAGCAAACTTCCTCTGCGGCAGTAGTGCCTGCACAAAGCAGCGTCGCAGCGCCTGTTTCCTCCGACAACTCCTTAGACACAACAGCCCCCGTGGTGGTGTATTCCTCCCGTCAGGAATATCTGATTAAACCGCTGTTTGACCGTTTTACCGCCGAAACCGGCATCCAAGTGCAATTACAAACAGGTGAAGATGGCCCCCTGATTGCCCGTTTGCAGGCTGAAGGTGACGCTACTTTTGCTGATGTTTTGTACACTGTGGATGCGGGCAATTTGTGGGCTGCAGCCGATAAGGGCTTGTTGGCGCCGCTACATTCCGAGATTCTTGAGGCCAATATTCCCGCTCATCTGCGTGATCCTGAGGGCCGTTGGTTTGGGCTTTCGGTACGGGCACGCACCATTGCGTATTCGACCGCGCGGGTTGATCCGGCCCAACTGTCCACTTACGAAGCGTTGGCAGAGCCACAATGGCAGGGCAGGTTATGTCTGCGCACTTCCAAAAAGGTGTACAACATGTCACTGGTGGCTACCATGATCGACAGGTTAGGGATTGCCCCAACCGAAGCGGTGGTACGAGGATGGGTCGCCAATTTGGCTACCAATGTGTTTAGCAGCGATACCTTGATTATCGAAGCAATTGCAGCTGGACAGTGCGATGTGGGGATAGTGAACACCTACTATCTTGGCCAGATGCAACAACAAGACCCGGCATTACCCGTTGCCTTGTTCTGGGCCAATCAAGCCGAAAACGGCGTGCATGTGAATATTTCTGGTGCTGGCATAACCACGCATGCGAGTAACCCGGCGGGTGCCTTACGGTTGCTGGAATGGCTGTCTACGGCCGCACCGCAATATATGTTCTCCGACTTGAATCTTGAATATCCCGCCAACCCGGCCATTGCGCCAGTGGCACTGGTGCAAAACTGGGGTGAGTTTAAACAAGACACTATCAATGTTGAAACGGCCGGTCGTTTACAAGTCGAAGCCGTCATGTTGATGGATCGCGCAGACTACCGGTAATGCTAAGGCCGGCATTCCTCCCTCACTTCTCACAAACTCTATTGCTTCAAGCCCTAGGTTTTTTAGTCAGCGTCTGCGTTAGTGTGCCCATTGTGGTGATTTTGCTGCAATGGGGCACGCTCGGAAATGGCGAACAGGAAATCTGGCAACATTTGTTTGCTACCAAACTTGGACGTTTAACCCTTAACACACTGGTGTTGGTGGTAGGCGTGGGGGTGGGTGTCAGTGTGTTGGGGGTGAGCCTGGCCTGGTTGGTCAGTGTGTGTGAATTTCCCGGCCGGCGGCATTTTGAATGGGCATTGATGTTGCCCTTGGCCATTCCTGGTTATGTGATGGCCTTTGTATTTCTGGGTTTGTTTGGTTTTGCCGGGCCCGTACAAACTACCTTACGCAACTGGTTTGGCAACGACGTCTGGTTTGTGGATATCCAGAGCCCGGGGGCTGTCATTCTAGTTTTGACGCTAGTGTTGTATCCGTATGTCTATCTGCTCTCCCGCACTGCATTTTTGGCCCAAGGTCGCAGCCTGATGGATGCTGCGCGGGTGTTGGGGCTTTCACCAATTGCAGCTTTTTTGCAGGTTGCCTTGCCCGTGGCGCGACCCGCGATTATGGCTGGGGTGGCGTTGGCCTTGATGGAAACTCTGGCCGATTTTGGCGCTGTGTCGGTTTTTAACTTTGACACTTTTACTACCGCGATCTACAACGCCTGGTACGGTTTGTTTAATCTTACGGTGGCCGCTCAGCTTGCCTCTTTGTTGTTGCTGTTTGTGGTGCTGGCGATGACGCTAGAACAATATGGCCGTAAATTTAAGCGTTATACGCAAGATGAACGGCGCCGTTCTGTGCAAACTTATCGGTTGCACGGAACGCATGCCTTGGCTGCAACCTTGTTCTGCATCTTGGTTATAGCGTTGGCTTTTGTAATACCGGTAATACAGTTGCTGGTGTGGGTGAGCAGCACCATAAGCAGCGAACTCGATAGCCGTTATCTAGAATTTTTTAGCCACACAGTGATGCTGGCAACTATGGCTGCGGTGGTCACCGTAATAATTGCCTTGCTGCTTGCACTGGGCAAACGCTTGGCAGGCAGCAAGCGCCTGCACGGCTGGCACCACTTTGCTGAGCGCGCGGCCACACTGGGTTATGCCTTGCCGGGTTCGGTGCTTGCAGTCGGCATTATGCTCACCTTCACCTGGCTCGATCGTAAGCTCAGTACCATCTTATATTTGGAACCTGTGTTGGTGGGCAGTCTGTTTGCACTGCTGTGCGCCTATGTCATTCGCTTTCTCGCCGTTGCCCATGCGCCGGTCGAAGCGGGGTTGCAGCGTATCAAACCTACGGTTATGGAAGCGGCACGTAGTCTTGGTGCCAAACCAAAGCAAGTGTTGTGGCAACTCTATGTGCCGCTGTTGCAGCCGGGAATTTTTACAGCACTCATCATTGTGTTTGTGGATGTCATGAAAGAGATGCCGGCAACTTTGATCATGCGTCCGTTTGGTTGGGATACTTTGGCAGTACGAATTTTCCAAATGACCACCGAAGGCCAATGGGAAAGGGCGGCATTGCCAGCGCTTACCTTGTTGCTGGTAGGGCTTGTTCCGGTGATCTTGCTCGTTAAAAATTCACGTGCTCCGGTGTTGATGAAAGGCAAATTTTTAGCGCAGTAAACCGGTGGCCAAGCGCCTTGCACGCATAGTCTCTAATCCTTATTATGCAGGCATGTCATTTTGGATGGGTAAACCCCGGCGCTGTAACAAATGAAAAATATTCCAGTCGATTTTTATTACACCGAAGAGCATCTGTGGTTGCACATCGACGATGATGATATTGCCACCGTAGGCATCACTCATTTTGCCCAAACCCAACTGGGCGATGTGGTGTTTGTAGAATTGCCAGAACTTAATAGCGAGATCAGCGCTGGCGCGGAAATCAGTGTGGTGGAATCGGTAAAAACTGCTTCCGACATCCATGCTCCAGTATCCGGTGAAGTGATCGCAATCAATGATGATCTCAAAGACTCCCCCGAAATTATCAATACTTCTCCCTATGACAAGGGTTGGATCCTAAAAATTCGCATGAGTGATACAAGCGAGCTTGAGGAGCTGCTGAGTGCTACCGAATACGCCGATCACTGTGCTGCGTAAACGCTAAGGCAACAGGCAGGACACACTGTTGCAGCGCTCCTTGTTTATTTGCCGTTACAACAGGTTGTTAACGTGATAGATGCTGATGGATACAGGCCTAATGTGGGGCTGATCATTTTCAACGATCAGGGTAAGTTGCTGTGGGCCAAACGTATTGGCCAGGAAGCTTGGCAATTTCCGCAAGGGGGCATCGCGCGTGATGAGTTACCGCAAGCCGCCGCGCTGCGCGAATTGCGCGAAGAAGTGGGGCTTGAGCACAGCGACATCGAAGTTATCGCTTCCACCACCGAATGGCTGCATTATGAGTTGCCAGCTCATTTGATCCGACAAAGATCACAGCCGCTGTGTATTGGCCAAAAACAACTATGGTTTCTGCTGCGGATGCTGTGCAGCGCGGACAAAATCCGCTTCGATCTAGGTCAAAAAGCTGAATTCGATGATTATCGCTGGATAGACTATTGGGAAGCCCCTGAGCACGTGATAGCGTTCAAGCGTGAGGTTTACAGCAAGGCGCTGGCTCAGTTGCATGTGGCCTACACCAAAACCATTGAACTTTTAACCAACAACAAGTGACCAAAGTATGATGGCTTGTTTAACCGCGAGCTTCCCATACTGGATCAACCAAGCATGCTAGAAACTCTACGCAGCATAATTCAAGAAGTGAACGGGGCTCGGGATCTCACCGCCACGCTTAACATCATTGTGCGTCGCGTGCAGCAAGCCCTAGATACCAAAGTGTGTTCAGTTTATTTGTTGGAAAAAAATCTCGGGCGTTATGTGCTCATGGATACTGTAGGTCTCAATAATGCAGCTGTGGGTCGCGCCAGCTTGTCGCCCAGCGAAGGTTTGGTGGGCTTGGTGGCGCAACGAGCTGAACCCGTCAACCTCGACAAAGCCCGCTCCCATCCGCGTTATTTTTACATCCCCGAAACCAAGGAAGAAGAGTTCGATTCTTTTCTGGGTGTGCCCGTTATTCATCACGGTCAAGTGTTGGGTGTGCTGGTAGTGCAACAAATCGAGAGTCGTGTATTTGTACCCGAAGACGAAGCTTTTTTAATTACCTTGTCGGCACAACTGGCAGGAGTTATTGCCAATGCCGAAGCGCGCGGCGCTGTGGCGGGGTTTAGTCCTACCGGTTTGCATACGCCCGACCCTAGTTTTAATGGAGTACCAGGTGCACCTGGTGTAGTGATTGGTCTGGCGGTTGCGGTTTATCCACCCGCCGATCTCACAGTGATCCCGACCCGAACCTGTAAGAACATCCAGATCGAAATAAAATTTTTTAATGATTGTCTAAATGCTGTACGGATTGACATCAGCGAACTAAAGCTCAAGGTAAAAGGTCAGTTGCGACCAGAAGAACGCGAATTGTTCGATGCCTATTTACACATGCTTAGCGATAACGCCCTTGGTGCAGAAGTAGTTGCCCTTATTGCACAAGGTAACTGGGCGCAAGGCGCTTTGGCGCAGGTCGCGCTTGCCCATGTCCATACCATGGAGCGCATGGACAATGACTATCTGCGCGAACGTGCCACCGACATCAAAGATTTATGTTCACGGGTGTTGTTTTATCTACAGGAAAAACAAAAAAACTCGCTCAGTTATCCCGACCGTTGCATATTGGTAAGTGAAGAACTTTCGGCGGCAATGCTCGCTGAAGTGCCAAAAGATAAGTTGGTAGGTGTGGTCTCTGCCAAAGGCTCGGCACATGCTCACGTGGCTATTCTGGCACGTGCCATGGGTTTGCCCGCAGTGATGGGTGTGGTGGATTTGCCTTTCGCCGAACTAGACGGCAAACAACTGATCCTCGATGGTTATAACGGCAAGGTATTCAGCAACCCCTCGCAAGCATTACGCGACCGGTATCAAGAAATCGTGCGTGAAGAAGTGCAGCTTTCCACCGAACTTGAAACCATCAAAGATTTACCGTGTGAAACTCGCGATGGCTATCGTGTGCAACTGTGGGTTAATACTGGTTTGATGACCGATGTATTGCGTTCGCGTGAACGTGGCGCGGAAGGCATTGGTTTGTTTCGCACCGAAGTGCCGTTTATGTTGCGCGAGCGCTTTCCCACCGAAAGTGAACAGACTGAAATCTACCGCCAACAACTAGAAGCTTTTCATCCCAAGATGGTCACTATGCGTACCCTCGATATTGGAGGAGACAAACCATTACCGTATTTCCCGATTGACGAAGAAAATCCCTTTCTAGGCTGGCGCGGTATTAGGGTGAGCATGGATCATCCCGAATTATTTTTGGGGCAGGTACGGGCAATGCTGCGAGCCAGTGTTGGGTTCAATAATTTACAAATCTTGTTGCCCATGATCAGCAATGTAAAAGAGATTGATACGTCAGTGCTGCTGATCAGGCGCGCCCATCGCGAGTTGCTTGAAGAAGGTCATGGGGTAAATATGCCGCCCATTGGGGTGATGATTGAAGTGCCGGCTATGGCATTTCAAGTGGACGCCATTGTTAAACGTGCCGACTTTGTTTCAGTGGGCAGTAACGATCTCACTCAATATATGCTGGCAGTGGATCGCAACAACCCCAGAGTGTCGAACCTCTTCTCTAACTTGCATCCTGCCATGTTGGGAGTGTTGTATAAAATTGCAGTAGAAGTACGCGCCGCCGGTAAAAAATTAAGTATCTGCGGAGAAATGGCCGGAAATCCTGGGGCAGCTGTGCTGTTGATGGCAATGGGTTTCGATATTCTCTCCATGAATGCCACCAACTTGCTCAGGGTTAAATCAGTTATCCGCAATCTGACTTTTGTGCAAGCCCAAGAACTGTTACACAAGGCCTTGGAGCAAGAAGATACAGATTCAGTAAAAGCACTGATCGATCAAGAACTTGTCAATGCAGGGGTGGAGCGCTTGTTGCGTTCTTCGAGGACCAGTTAAATGTTGCCCTTTCCAGAAATTGATCCCATCGCCATCGCCCTTGGTCCGTTGCAAATCCGCTGGTATGCACTTACCTATATCGCGGGTTTTGCCGCAGCGTGGTGGTTGGGAAATAAACGCGCTGCACGTATAGGTTCGGGTTGGGACCAACAACAAGTAGCAGACCTCATCACCAACGGCATGCTGGGTGTGATACTCGGTGGCAGAATTGGCTATGTGTTGTTTTATGACTTTGCCGACTTTCTGAACGACCCAGTCATGTTGTTTAAGGTTTGGCAGGGCGGCATGAGTTTTCACGGCGGATTTTTGGGCGTTTTGATTGCGGTTACCCTGTATGCACGCAGCATGGGTAAATCAATGTATGAGGTATTGGATTTCACCGCTCCCTTGGTGCCGATAGGGCTTGGCACTGGTCGCTTGGGTAATTTTATCAACGGTGAACTGTGGGGTCGGGTGACAGATATGCCGTGGGCAATGGTGTTTCCCAATGCAGGATCCTCCCCCCGACATCCGTCGCAGTTATATCAATTTGCCGGCGAAGGTGTGTTGTTGTTTATATTGCTGTGGTGTTTTTCCAACAAGCCCCGTCCTACCTTTGCCGTTAGTGGCATGTTCTGTTTGGGTTATGGAGTATTGCGTTTTGGTGTGGAATTTTTCCGGCAGCCAGATGCCAATCTTCAATTTGTGGCCTTTAACTGGATGACTAGAGGGCAGCAATTATCACTGCCGATGATAGTCGCCGGGATTGTATTTTTGGCGCTGGCCTACCAGAAGAATTATTTTGCGCCTGTAATCCGGAGCAAAAAAAAATCATGAAGCAATATCTCAACTTGATGCAGCAAATTGTGCGCACCGGAGCCGTAAAAACAGATCGCACTGGCACCGGCACTTTGTCGGTGTTCGGCCACCAAATGCGTTTTAATTTGGCGGATGGATTTCCGCTGGTCACCACCAAAAAACTTCACCTGCGTTCCATCATCCACGAATTGCTGTGGTTTCTCACTGGCGATACCAATATCAAATATCTGCAAGAAAACGGAGTGAGTATCTGGAACGAGTGGGCCGATGCCAACGGCAACCTCGGGCCTGTGTACGGCAAGCAGTGGCGTGCCTGGCCCGGCAAAGACGGCACTACCATCGATCAGATCAGCAAAGTGGTACACAGCATTAAACATAACCCCGATTCGCGGCGACACATGGTGGTGGCGTATAACCCAACTTTTGTGGATGACATGGCGTTACCGCCCTGCCACTCCCTATTTCAGTTTTATGTCGAAGGTGGCAAATTGTCCTGCCAGCTTTATCAACGCTCGGCCGATACATTTCTGGGAGTGCCGTTTAATATTGCCTCGTACGCCTTGCTCACCCACATGCTGGCACAGCAGTGTGATCTTGCGCTGGGCGATTTTGTCTGGACGGGGGGCGATGTACATTTGTACTCCAACCACTTGCAGCAAGTGCAAACCCAATTGGCGCGCACACCGTATCCACTGCCCAAATTGTTGATCAAGCGTAAGCCGCCGACCTTGTTCGATTACCAGTTCGACGATTTCGAAATAGTGGATTACCAATGTCATCCCGCCATTTCGGCACCGATAGCGGTATGAGCTGGAGTGCATACCATCCAACCATACTGTCGCTAGAAAAATACGCTGTGAAAATTTTTAGTTGGACACAGCTACTAGGATTAACCGCATGAAAATCTCTCTCATCGTCGCGATGGCGCAAAACCATGTCATTGGTCGCAACAACCAAATGCCTTGGCACTTGAGCGAAGATCTCCAATATTTCAAACGTACTACCATGGGCAAACCTCTCATCATGGGGCGCAATACATTTGAGTCTATTGGTAAAGCTTTGCCGGGTCGAACCAACATTGTAGTGAGCCGTAACAGCGCCTATGCAGCTTCAGGTATCCAGTTGGTAAATTCGCTGGACAATGCTTTGCAACTGGCTGCACAGGAATGTAGCGTTAATGGAGCAAGTGAGGTGATGGTGATGGGCGGTGCGCAAATTTATACGCAGGCCTTAGCGCTAGCTGACCGGCTCTATCTCACCCAAATACATGCCAATGTCGAAGGTGATACGTATTTCCCGCCTTTTATTCGCAGTCAATGGCAAGAAATTGGCCGCGAAGATCATACAGCCACCAGCAATAACCCGTACCATTACAGCTTTTTGGTATTGGAACGAAAGTCGGATTTGCTTAAAGAGTAAGTGCCATGTCAGTAAAGTCAGAGAGCAAAAATGGATGGAATTTTTTTACACGGACAACGGTGCGGATTGTACTTAGCTCGATTGCCACTGTAAGCATCGTAGGGTTTGTCGCGGCCGGAGTTCTGCTGTCGCAAGGCAAAGAGTTGGGGGAACGCCACGAGGCTTTTCTCTATGATAATGAATTTAGTTTTCAAACCAGCACGTTCGACGACTACATCGACTATTCTCTTAAGCTCATCCAGGCAGCTCGTGTAGATTCACCTTCCCAACAAGTCATTCTTAACGTGGCGCCATTTGAGCTTGAACCGGGCAGCAGTTGTGCGCGTGATGCGACAGGCAAATATGCTAAAGGAATAGTACTGATTCATGGGCTGTTTGAAACACCTTACAGCATGCGGCCACTGGCTGAATATTTTCAGTTGCAATGTTTTTATGTACTGGCAATTGCGTTGCCGGATCACGCTACTCGTCCAGGAAATTTATTGAATACCTATTGGGAAGACTGGGCAGACCTTACGCATTTTGCGGTGCAACAACTTGGCAGCAAAGCAAACACTGTATTTATGGCGGGTCATTCTGCTGGTGCAACCCTAGCCTTGCTTGAAGCTGAACGAAATTCAGACGTGGAAGCATTAATACTTTTTGCACCTGCGCTTGCCATAACTCCCGCCGCTCGCTTTGCGCAAACTGTGGCTTTAATTGGTAAGGTTTTTCCCAAAGCAGCCTGGCTTGCTGTGGAGCCTGATGCAACCAGCTACCGTTATGAGTCGTTTCCGTTCACTGCAGTGGCAGAAACCTGGGGGTTGATCCAAGCCACACAAGATGCGCTCAATAGCTCAATACGCCAGGTGCCAGTATTTACAGTGGTCTCTATGCAAGACAACACAGTCCAGCCTCAGGCCATTCTCGATTACATGGCTGCCAACACCAATCCTCATTCACATACTTTGCTGTACAGTCAGCATTCCCATCAGGCAACAGGAAAAATTACAGTAATCAACAGCAATGGCCCCCAATTGGGTGTGAGCAGTGTGTCCCATCTTGGCTTGATGATACCGCCAACAGATCCAATTTTTGGGCGTGAGGGAGAGTACAAAAATTGTAGTCATTATGGTGATGCCGGCAACCCATTGTATGTAAAGTGTAAAAACGGCAAGCGTGATTATTATGGCGAAACCACTGCCGAAAATTTAAAAATTGGCGTAATAGAACGAATTGCTTTTAATCCGTACTACGATGCCATGCTGGTGAGCATAGGCGCATTTATCAATAAAATAGGCCAGAATTAGAATAATGGCCGAACTAATTCCCTCCCTTAATACGTGCTTGCCCAAAATGACGGCGGGTGAAAAACGTGTGGCGCGTCGTCTGCTGGACTTGCTTGAAGACGATTATCTGCTTTGGTACGACATTCCGCTTGGAAAACAACGCCGCTATCCCGACTTTATCTTGATGCATCCGGCGCGTGGGTTATTGTTTCTGGAAGTAAAAGACTGGCTCGCGCCTGACATAAAACATATTAGTCACACCACGGTCGAATTACTGACCAATAGTGGTTTGAAAGTAGTGCCTAATCCAATTGAACAGGCGCGACAAAGCGCCTATCAAGTATTGAATCAACTGGAGCGCGATCCACAACTAAAAAATTCGATCGGCAAATATCAAGGAAAATTACTTTTTCCGTATGGCTATGGCGTTGTGTTTCCCAATATCAACCGCGCGCAGTTTAATGAAGGCATGCCCGAAGCAATGCGTAGTAAAGTTTTGCCGGATCATTTGTTGATCTGCAAAGACGAAATGACCGATAGCGCCAATGCGGAAACATTTCAGGAGCAGTTGTGGCAGATGTTCAATTATCAGTTTGGCGACAAACTGACCCTGCCACAAATCGATCGTATTCGCTGGCATCTGTTTCCTGAAATTCGCATTAGCAGTCAACAAGGTACATTTTTTGCGGAAGCAACCGCCACTTCAACAGATATTGCCCAACAATTACCCGCCATTATCCAGATCATGGATATACAGCAAGAGCAACTAGCACGTAATTTAGGCGATGGTCATCGTGTAATTCACGGCGTGGCAGGGTCAGGTAAAACACTTATTCTCGGTTACCGCTGTTTACAATTAGCACAAGTGTTGCATCAACCTATCCTGGTTTTGTGTTTCAACATTACCCTTGCGGCACGACTGCGCATTTTTATCGAAGCCAAAGGGATTGGGGAAAAAGTACAGGTCTATCATTTTCACGATTGGTGTGGCGAACAGTTACGCGCCTATCACGTCGATGTAATCAAAGCACAGACGCCGTATTGGGAGCGGCAAGTAAATTCGGTAATTGCTGGCGTGGCGCGTGGCCAAATTCCCAAAGGTCAATACGGCGCTTTGTTAATTGATGAAGGCCATGATTTTGAACCCGAGTGGTTGGCGCTTGTGACCCAAATGGTCGATCCACAAACCAATTCGATGTTGCTTTTGTATGATGACGCGCAAGCAATCTACAAACAGCGTCGCAAATTCAGCCTGGCAAGTGTTGGGGTACAGGCACAAGGTCGCACCACGGTTCTTAAACTAAATTATCGTAATACGCGTGAAATCCTACAATTTGCCTACGATTTTGCCAAAGAATATTTTACGCATAGTGATGATGCAGATATCCCCATTGTCGAACCACAAGGTGCGGGACGAAACGGTGAAGCACCGGTAATAAAACAATTTTCCAATCTCAATGAAGAAATCGCTTTCTGTTTGCGGTGTCTGCAAAATTGGCAGAAAAATGGTAAAGCTTGGGGAGATATTGCCATTTTGTATCCTGGTGGCATGGCGGGTACGCGAATAGCCAAAGCCATGCAAAAAGTGGCGTTGCCATTTTTTTGGCTGGCCACCAGTAGCAATAAAAGAAATTACCGTCCTGATGAAAATCGCATCAGTCTGATGCCGATCTCGAGCAGTAAAGGCTTGGAGTTTGATACTGTGCTTATCCTCGACAGCACTTTTATGCTCGATCGAAACCTAGCCAGCACCGATACTCCCAGCGAAGAAGTGCGTAAATTGTATGTGGGGCTGACCCGCGCAAAATCACATCTGGTGATCACTTACCATCGGGAGAATTCATTGAGCAGAGCCTTGCAAGCGCAGCAAAAAACTAGCTAAGTAACCTGTTGCAAGGATCGAATGACGGTGGATACTTCGTCATCCCAGTGTTTAACGTGATCCAGCCCCTGACTTATAGTTCATTTTTATTAGAGCCTTTTTTACAGCCGAAAATAGTACGGTAGCGCCATGAGCCCAGCACCGATACCCACAACTAAATATACATCCGAAAAAAAATAAGGGTAAATTATCAGCAGCAGGCCGCAGGCAAGCGACACTAAATTTTTGCGCCGTTTACCATAACTGACATAACCTAAACCGACACTGCCAAAAAAAAGTCCCCACAACAAGGTCGCGCTACTGTCCATTAATCACCATAATTGTCGCCAACAATAAATCACCACAGGTCAACGCTATGCAGGCTCAGATCATAACCAAAGTTGCCAGCGCAGAGTATTACACAGCAGAGTGTTGTTACATCAACGAACTGTCTAATCAGGCACATGATCCTGCGGTTTCAATAGCCGAAGCGCGGGTAAAACCAGGCGTGACTACACGTTTGCATCGCTTGCATGGCATTAGTGAGCGTTATGTAGTGTTGGCAGGGTGCGCATTTGTTGCGGTGGGCGAGTTGCCTATGCAGCAAGTGAATCCAGGCGATGTAGTGCTTATTCCGCCCGGTTGTGCACAACAGATTTCCAATATCGGTCAAACGGATTTGGTGTTTCTAGCGATATGCTCGCCGCGCTTTCAGCAGCACGCCTACGAAGATATAGAGCCAGAGTAGTACTTTAAAGCTGGCGCCTTTACTTATTTACGGTAGTGAAACTACTTCACCATCTTCCTTGGTAAACGTGGTGCTTAACGTTTTTGGTAACAGCGCAAGGACTTCTTCCGAAGGACGGCACAGACGGGTACCGAGCGGGCTGACGACGATAGGTCGATTGATTAGTATCGGATGTTTCAGCATCAACTTGATCAGTTCTGCATCCGTCCAATGAGGGTTACCCAGATCCAGTTCATCGTAGGGTGTGCCTTTTTGGCGCAACACTTCCCTGACCGTTACCCCCATTGCTTTTATTATCTGAGTCAATTGTGTGTGACTCGGTGGAGTCTCCAGATACAGCACAATACTAGGCTCAACGCCACAACTGCGAATCATTGCGAGCGTATTGCGGGAAGTCGCGCACTGGGGATTATGATAGATCGTGATAGGTGTCATGTCGATTTTATCTTTGAACGTTCGTACCATGGCTTGCTGCGGTTAACTAGACTGACTACCAGCAACATCGCCGGAACTTCTATCAGCACACCCACAACAGTTGCCAGCGCGGCACCCGAGTTGAAACCAAAGATACTGATGGCGGCAGCCACAGCCAGTTCAAAGAAATTGGACGCGCCTATCAAAGCTGAGGGGCAGGCAATATTATGTTTTTCACCGACGACTCGATTGAGCAAGTAGGCCAGACCTGCATTGAAGAATACCTGGATAAGGATTGGCACCGCCAGCAAGCCGATAACCAGTGGTTGCCGCAGGACAGCTTCTCCCTGCAAAGCAAACAGCAGTACTAGTGTGGCCAGGAGTGCAGTAATAGACCACGGTTCAATTTTGGTTAATGCAGCAACAAAGATTGCTTGTCCTTTGCTAAGCAATAATTTGCGCAGCCATTGCGCCAGCACTACTGGAATGACGATATACAATACTACCGACGCCAACAATGTGGACCATGGCACCGTGATGGCAGAAATACCGAGCAGCAACGCCACCAATGGTGCAAACGCCACCACCATAATGCTGTCGTTGAGCGCGACTTGAGACAGCGTGAACAGAGGATCGCCTCCGGTGAGCCGACTCCAGACAAACACCATCGCCGTGCAAGGTGCCGCCGCTAGCAAGATAAGTCCGGCAATGTAACTGTCGATTTGTTCTGCAGGTAACAGTGGTGCAAACCAGTGGCGGATAAACAGCCAGCCTAAGAACGCCATTGAGAATGGTTTCACTAGCCAGTTTACGACCAACGTGACACCGATGCCTTTGATATGTTGACGGACTTCGCCAAGTGCACGGAAGTCCACTTTTATGAGCATCGGGATGATCATGATCCAGATCAGCACACCCACCGGTAGATTGACTTGCGCGATATGCAGATTGCCTATGGCTTGGAATATCGCAGGGAACCATTGACCCAAGGCAATGCCTACTACAATGCACAACAATACCCACACAGTCAGATAACGTTCGAATTTATTCATAAAATATTGGGTAATAAAACCTTTGTTAGATGAAGTACGGACACTACGAATTATCTTTGATATTTTCTATATTAAAAAAATAGCAGATTGTCGTAAATTTTTAATAAAGACGGATGGAAAAACTATGTGTCGCCAATTTTTGATCATTGGAGTGATGGTGTCTATGGGCGAGTAGAAGGATCGGAAAGCGGCAAGAATTTTTCGGTAGCGACCGGGAGCGGATATATTTCCATTGCGCCAATACGAACATTGTTCAAAACAGGTTGCACCACAGAAATCTGGTTTTTATCAATTGCAGTCGCCAACGCTGGGGGCACTAAGATATTTTCAAATTGATAAAATTGTTGGCGCCATTCGCCATTTACTGAAGTCCACAACAGTCCTCTTGTGTAAGTGGATGGGTTTTCAAACACTGTGATGATTTCTTCCTGACCATCAGTGTTCATATCAATGAATATAGCGTAATAACCAATAAAATCTGGCAAAGCGCTAGCCCCATCATAAATTTGTTGCAGAATCTTTGCCGGCACAGTGCGTCCTGCTGGCCAAGAAATTATTCGCGCCCGCAAATCATTAACACTGGTTAATTTTTTAGCCTGCACAGGTACTGCATACAATTGATCGATTGCAGTCAGCAAAGTGGGGTTGCTGGCGCCGTAAGTCGTCTTGATGGTTTGCAGTGCCTGATAACCTTGTCGGCCCAGCGAGTAACGAAAATAATTGAGATCAAGCTTGTCCAGGGTGATGCCACCTGATGTGACTCGGTTAAGTTGACTGTTTGCCGTAAGTGCTTGCATGTTAAGCACGGGAGTGTTGACGAGTAACAGCAGTATCATAAGTAACAAGCCCATGCGAATATTTACCCATGCCAACCCTTGCAGCCACTGATCGCGTTTTTTCACGATGCTCCACAAATACCCCAATGCAAAACTGAGCAGAATAGTTGCCAGTAGCACCGCCCAGCAGCGTGCCATGGTCAGTCCATATTGCGCGATGCGAATAAAGATCCCTTGCAAGGCCAAGATGCTGTAGATGGGCAATACCGCAATACTCAGATAAACCAGACGATGCAACAGTAAGGGGTAGGGTTGGGTTTTGGCGTCGCTCTGGTAAACCGAATTAATGCCAAACAATAGCAGTGCCTGTATCGCGAGAAACAGCCCCGAACCAATATCCTTGTCCCACACAGACTGCAATCCGGTAAAGGGTAAAAATACGACGAACAACACTGCAATCAAGGCCAGTACCGGTAATAGAAATTTGAATAGGGTTAATAACAGGCGCGCGATACTATCGATGACAGAGCTCAAGCTACGAAAAATGATGATGGCAAAACCGAAGGCAGTTGTGCCGGCCGGAAACAGGAACCAGGCTTGGGTAAAGATAGAGGAAAAAAAGCTAATCCCGATCAGATCAAACAAGGCTCCCCATAAACGCAGAATGCCAATGAAAAGGAGCGTAAATAACAAGGCTAATCCCATTAAGAGAAAATTACGCCAGGAGTAGTGCAGCAGAGCCGGGTAAGAAATAGGGTTATCGAAACTGTATTGTTGTGCGTATAACAGAGCCTTGAAAGAAAAAATTATTATGGACAAGACAAACACTGGTGCCCAGTCGTAGCTGTTTATATCAGCCACTGGCCCAGTCTGATAACCAACGTAAGCGGCAACACCGAAAATCACCAGCGCGAACATGACAAGTGCGCCAAGGGCGCGTTGGATGTTGTTCTCATCAATGAGCAACAAGAAAAAAGTTGGGATTGCCACCAGCATACTCACCAGAGTGTATACCGCTTGTGGATCGCCAGCAGGCCAGCGTCCTGCTGCACGTGCCCAATCGAGCGCGAGCATCAATAAGCCCTGCACAAAAGACACAGTTAGAATGAGTGCGCGGGGCAAGGAAGGTGAGTGTGGGCTTAGGTCGGTGCGTATAGTCATGTGTTTGGATTCCGATTAGCTGCCACTGTGCCAAAACATATTCTTAAAAATTGCCCTTTAATTATTCTGCCACCAAGTTGTTAACTTTCCAGTGTCCCGCTATTGGGGCTAACTGCTTTTGAATTAACGGCAAACAGTCACGCAATTGTTCAGCGAGTGTCCACGGCGGGTTGAGCAGTAACAGCCCACTGGCGGTCATGCCGAAAGTATCGTTATCGGCTTCAATGCCTAATTCAACCTGCCATAAATCACGGATGTTGCTTGTTAGTAGTTTGGCAATCATCCAGTCGATATTGGCGCGTAGAACTACCGGATACCACAAAATGATCTGCGCTGTTGGCATACGCTGATAAATAGCGGTGAAGGTTTTTATGGCCCGCGAATAGTCTTCCTTCATTTCATAAGACGGGTCGATCAGAATCACCGCACGTTTCTGTACGGGCGGCAGCAGTGCGGTAATGCTGTGGTAACCATCTTCCTGTTGGCAAAAAATACGTTTGTCAGTTTCAGTGTTATCCAGCAGTAAGCGGTAATCGGTGGAATGTAATTCATATAGTTGCAAATGATCGATACGCCGCAACAAGGCCGCAGCTACGAGGGGCGAGCCAGGATATTGTCCCTGGTGCATATAAGCGTTGATTGCCTGTTGATAAATAGTAAGTGCCTGGCTGCCGGCTGCACCGACGCTGGCTACCAAGGCTGGGAAATCTAGTTTGCGTATGCCAGCTGCTGCTTCGCCAGTTTTATTGGCTTCATGGGAGCCAAGTCGATACACACCTGCACCGGCATGGGTATCAAGATAAAACAGTGGTGCTGGTTTTTGACAGGCATAGTGCAGTGTGTTGGCCAACACCAGATGTTTAATAATGTCGGCAAAATTGCCGGCATGAAAGGCGTGGCGATAGGAAAGCACTTGGGTGGTCCTCAAGAAAGGCAGTTGATCAAAAGGGGTCTATCCCCTTTATTGCATTATTTTTCGTTCAATAATCGCTGTATTTGGCAGCACTGCCACGTACTGCATCGGCTGGATATTTTTCGGCATTACGTTGTAGTTTAGCTAACGCGGCTTGCTGCAAATCAATTTTGACGACATCAGCCAAACGGCAAAGATACAGCAGCACATCCGCCATCTCTTCGGCTACACGTTCACGTTGTATGGCATCGAGTGCTGCTGCCTGTGATTCGTTGAGCCATTGAAATATTTCCTGCAGTTCGGCTGCTTCTACTGTCAAAGCCATTACCAGATTTTTAGGGCTGTGAAACTTTTCCCAATCACGCGCCTGAGCAAATTCACGTAACCGTAGCTGGAGTGTAGAGATGAAGGTTTCTGGCATGGCTACATTTTCCCTTTGATCCTCAATCTACTTTGCGCACTGCACCTTTGTCTGCACTGGTGGTTAGAAGGGCATAAGCACGTAGTGCGCTAGATACTTTTCGGGTGCGTATTTCAGTAGGTTTCCAGGCGAGAGCCCCTTTGCTTTCCATCGCGGTTCGGCGTTGTTGCAATATCTCGTCACTGACAGCCACGTTAATAGTGCGATTGGGAATGTCGATATTAATGATGTCACCTTCTTTGATGAGGGCAATGGCGCCGCCTTCTGCAGCTTCCGGAGACGAATGGCCGATGGAAAGACCAGAAGTGCCACCGGAGAATCGACCATCGGTAAACAGCGCGCACACTTTGCCGAGACCTTTAGATTTCAAGTGTGAGGTAGGATAAAGCATTTCTTGCATGCCAGGGCCGCCGCGTGGCCCTTCGTAACGGATGACAATTACATCGCCGGCTTTCACTTCATCCGCCAAAATGGCTTTGACTGAACTGTCCTGACTTTCAAAAATGCGGGCACGGCCCGAGAATTTGTGGATGCTGACATCAACACCGGCGGTTTTAACAATACAGCCGTTTACTGCAATGTTGCCAAATAGTACGGCCAGGCCACCTTCTGCGCTGTAGGCAAACGGTACGTCACGGATACAGCCCTTTTCGCGATCATCATCGAGTGTGTTCCAGCGGGTAGACTGGCTGAACGCCGTTTGGGTTGGGATACCAGCCGG
>CAIMTR010000078.1 GCA_903844415.1 uncultured Gammaproteobacteria bacterium | reverse complement strand
TCACTTAGAGTTGTGAAATAGTAAACATGCTGGTATCCATAACTTAGAGCGGCTTTCTTGCTTCAAAATAAATAGGTTATCGATTTCTACAACAAGTTAGACAGCCGGCACCAATCTGCTAAAAACATACGCATTAGTCTAATCAGTGTATTCAAAAGCGCGCACTACCTTGGTCACGCCACCGGAATTACTCACTAATTCGACTGCCTGATTAGCTTCTTCCTGAGTAAGTAGGCCCATCAAATAAACCACACCATTTTCCGTGACCACTTTGGTGCGCATACCGCTAACTGTTGGGTCTGCCAGCATCAAAGTTTTTAATTTGCTGCTGAGCCATGCGTCGTTACTTCTGGATAGGAAAGTGGTGGCACCTGCCACCTCGAGTTCATTATGAACTGTCTTTACGCGGGTGTTGGTTGATGTGGCTACACGGGTGGCCAGATTCTTTAAATCCTGCGAAGGAACCTGACCAACAAGCAACACTACTGCGTTGAAACTTACAACATTGATGTGTGAACTTTTAAGCGCATCATCGGCAGCATCTATATTAACTTTGATGGCAGTTTCGAAGCTTCCATCGTCCAGCATAGCACCCACGGTGCGGCGCCCCCTGTCTTCTTGCACGCCTTTATTACCAGTCGTTGCACTGACAATAGTTGAACATCCCTGCATTAAAAAAATTAGCGAAAAAATAAGACCTATACGAAACATGTTAATTCCTCCAGTTTATTCGCTACCAAACAATTGAGTGTCAATTAAATCGCACAAACAATGTATCACCAGTAAATGTACTTCCTGAATACGTGCTGTGACCGAAGACGGTACGCAAATTTCGATATCTTTAGTGTGCAAAAGTTCCCGAATTTTTCCTCCATCCCTACCTGTAAGGGTCACAACTCTAAGTCCGCGTTGATGTGCCATTTTTATTGCTTCAAGAACATTTGCAGAATTACCACTGGTGGAAATGGCGAGTAATACATCGCCAGTTCGACCTAAGGCGCGAATCTGCTTCGAGAAAATTTCGGTATAACTGTAATCATTGGCGATGGATGTCAGTGTGGAAGTGTCTGTGGTCAGGGCAATAGCAGGCAAAGAAGGGCGTTCACGTTCAAATCGGTTGAGTAATTCGGAGGAAAAATGCTGGGAATCTCCGGCAGACCCGCCATTCCCACAGGCAAGGATTTTGCCATCTGACAGCAGGCTCTGCACCATCGCATCACCAGCAGCTGTTATAGGGCCAATAAGAACTTCCAATGCTTGCATCTTGGTTTCTATGCTGGCGGTGAAATGCTGCTTGACCCTGTCCTGTAAATTCATAATTACGCCAAAACTGTAAATATGTTTTGTATTCTACTTGAAAGCAAATGAACTCTCTATAAATCTGAATGTCCATGTGGAAGCGATATGGCGTTTTTATAAAGATCAGAGAAAAGCGTTGGAGATCCAATTAAATTTTAGTTGTTGGTCGACTATAGTTATTCCCAAGACATCAAATCTACAAGAATATTGCTCTTGCTGTTTATGAGCCAGAAGAAAATGTTGCGCAGCCTTGCGGATTTTGTGTTGTTTGCGGTATTCAACGGTTTCAGCAGCTGTACCTCTACTTTCATTTTCACGAAAGCGGACCTCCACAAATACAATTGTATTTACATCTCGCATGATCAGGTCTATTTCGCCAAGAGTGCATCTGTAATTTCGTGCAACTAGTTCGAGGCCATGAGTGTTTAAATATCGTAAGGCAACTGATTCGAAATTAAAACCAATACTGCCAGGACGAGTTAAAGAATTGGTATTCATATAGATCCTCCATGATCTCACTTGGCTTTCTCGCGAGTTTACAAAGAGATTTTAGCTGAAATTTATAATTCTGCCTGAGCCAGGCCGTTACGAATAACTACCCAGATCAATTCTCGATCGATGTTGTTATTGGGGCCAAGCATAAGCATTCCAGTTGCGCCAGGAATTTTGGTGGTACTCGAGTTTTCTAATAACAACAAACGCGGATAAAGTGTGAAAGCATCCATCCCAAATGCTTGTAGTCGCATATTTTGCGCTGTGTTCATAGGGAATAAATCACGAGTCTGTGTTATTCCAGAGTCTTCTTCATGCAAAAGCCAGGGGCTGTCTCCAAAAGTGACGCCGTTAATATCTTTGTCTTCTACGGGCCGTGAGAGTCCGGAATACACGTCCTGACTCGCATAAATTGGAATTTCGGCAGCATATAAATATGCCAGACTGGGAACAATCTGACGCGCAGGAGCTGGTTGAGCAACCAGATATATAAAATCAATGTCCTGTCGTCGATGTTGTACAAATTGGATTGGTTTGCCGATTAGTTCTTGCAAGTCATTCATTCTCTGTTCACTAGCAGTGAGCAGCAACATACTGGCAATAGTTGATGTGTAGTTGTCTTTGTATATATCCAAGGCAACGAGCTGCCCCCCCAATCGTTGCCATTCGGCCAAAAAACTTTCACGTTTACGAGCATAAAAATCATTCCCAGCTTCATCCTGAGGGCTCAGCACTGCCACCCGGCGATGGCCATCCTGCCAAGCCTTGTTTGCCAGTTGACGTGCTTCGGTTTCGGGTGAAAGAGCAAATTGAAAGAGCAGTGGTGATCTAGGAGTCTGACCTTCAACATTATTCAATGCTAAAGTGGGCACACCGAGATCAGCTTCTTTTTGTAATAAAGCGACATCCTGTTTTAACAATGGACCAATGATAAGTTGGGCTCCTTCTTGGCGTGCTTGCAAATGCAATGATCGGATATCTGTGCCACCGTTTGTGTCATAAATTTTGACGGCAGGTACTTGTCCGCCAATTTCCTGTAAATTGAAATAAGCACTCATGAACGCATCTCGGACGATCGTGCCTGCAGTTGTACTCATCGGTAACAGCAGCGCAATGTGCTGCGGTTTATCTCTCGCAATAGTTTCGATAAGTTCAAGTTCGTGCGGCAGTACAGTGGC
>CAIMTR010000077.1 GCA_903844415.1 uncultured Gammaproteobacteria bacterium | reverse complement strand
GCCACCTGCAGCCAGCATCGTGCTGCCCGCGTTGCTTTGCGACTGCGAGCTCCACTGGAACGCGGAAATAGGGCACTGAAACGAGTCGAAAAACTATATTGGCGTTGGCTTGTCTGGCTTCCACAAGCAGACGAGATTGTCCGCAGAACTGCTGGCCAATATTTAGCCACTCGGGTCCCATTTAATTTACTCCACCTCTTCGCTGTGGCCACCACTCCACACCTGCTGTGGAAGCATTGGAGTTTGAATATCCCACAAATAGATGTTCTTGCTTTTGCCTGTCACTGCGAGCGAACGATTGTTCTGCCAGTCAATTTCAAGACCTTCAAGACTGGGATCAGACTGGGAGTGGTTTAACTTTGCCACGTCCTTGCTATCGCTGGCCTTCCACACAGTCACGATGCCAGAGTGTCCTCCTGTTGCGATCAGGTAGTCTTCTCCAGCCTTGGCTTTGTTGAATTTGCTATTCATCAGCATAGTCGGGAAAGACTTAATGGATTCTATATGTAGGAGGGGTGACTTCTCATCGACTTTCCAAATCCTGGCCATTTTATCACTAGAACTCGTAACAAGGTGTTGCCCATTCTGGCACCAGTGGATGGAGCTGACATCCGTCGTATTACGCATCTCTTGGTTTTAGCCTGTTATGTGCGGTACTGATGTCGGAGCGGCATAGTTTAAATGGTCATCAGGGCGTAGATCCCACATGGAAGCAAGATAATGACTGCCAGCAGTGACGAGCAGTCTTTGTTTTGGATTGAACTAGGCATAGAACAGGTCATATCCAAATTAACCTTCCGAGGTATCCTGCATGAAGTAAACGCCTCGATCTGGATTGGGCTCAAGATTTTCGTATGAAACCTACACATTTTGCCGGGGCTGCATTGCTGCTAGCTGTTGCGGTTAGTAGTGAAGCTGTTGTACTTGCTGGTGCTACTGCTGCAGACTGAGGTTAAACTGCGAGTTGGCGAAGTCTTCCACAGGTGTCTGGAAGTGAATTGGGTGCTACTGCTACGTTTGTCTGTAGTAAGTTTCATTTTGCTAGGGCTGCATTTGCATGTCGACATTCTGGTAGCCCGCTTGATGCGCCGCCATAGGGTGGTGTAGCAGGTGCTGGTCAATGCCATGATTGAGCGGCATGTTCCTTAGTTGCTCTAGTTTGTAATCGATACCGGTCTTGTACATTAGTTGCTACGAAGGTTGATTGAGGCCGTTGTTGAGTTGCACGGCTGATGAGTTATTGTACTGCAGATGCTGGGGCGGCTGCTGATGATGAGCGATCGAGTCTTAGTTCTCCAGAACTAAGTTCCGACGGTCTTGGTCTTGCATTGAGCTGAGTTCAACAGTGATATCGCAGGTATGAGGGGTGAGGAGAGTGTAGGGCTGGCGGCATTCTTTGATCTCTTCGTTCTATACTAAGGTGAGTACCAAGCAGTTAAATTGAAAGATCGTATTAAAGGGAGCCTTATTAATATATTTGGCGGTTTGATGCCGAACACTGCAAGTTGTCAGTGATGGGAGAGCAAACTCGAATTGGCTGTCGGGAAGAGGAGCGCAGGACAACATTTGGGGCGAAGTGTTAGAAGTGTACTTACATCGTCGAGATGCGTTTCCATATGTATGAGCGTGAGGGCCTTCTCAAGGAAAACAATAAGCATTCCGCTGGGGATGCGATACTCATTGAACCGGTTTTCATGCATGTTGGCTTCTTGGGCGAAAACAAATTAGGAATGCTCGAAGCCTACCACAGAAGTTTTAGTCAGTACAGGGGCAATAACATATCGTGCGGGCAGGCCAATCGGATCGTATTAATAGGACGAAAAATTTTCAGTTTTTTGAGTGTCCAATACGGTCCAATTGCTGCCTAGTGCAATAGCAAAAAATGCACTTACCTGATTCGAGCAGATACTGGTAAATAATAAAGTGGATTTCTTCGGCTGTGATTTTTAGCATTTAGAGTTTGGGGGTCTTTTGGTAGGGGATTGGATAAGAATTTGTTATTTTCTGGCAGCTTTTCAACTGTAAGTGTCAATTGTTTGGTCTTAAGTATTATAGCTTGGTCGCTTGGACACACTAACGCAATTAATTTATTATAGCACCACTACCAATCACTTATCTAATCAACTTAACCCCCCATCCCCTGTACGACCTTTCTCACACTTTTTTTATAAACATACGTCCGGGCAAATGGCGCTATTGATGCTGGGTAAGGCTTAGCCCATCTGTTTTGGGTTTTTTATGGTAGTTGGGAGTGAACCAATTTTCTTAGGTAGCTACGCGCCATCTTTAGTGGCATTAAAAGTTTGAATTCCTAGTCTGAAAATAGCAGCAATTGGG
>CAIMTR010000076.1 GCA_903844415.1 uncultured Gammaproteobacteria bacterium | reverse complement strand
TCTTTAGACCATGTTACTTTGTCAATAATTTCCTGTTTACGTAGGACTTAGCCGAACCTAACCCTGCACAAATCCAGGATGAGTAGTCGTTATGTTGTCTGTGTCTTCAACTGCACAAATAATTACGCGCCCAGGCTGTAAAGTCAGATGGCTTCTGTTTTGTTTTTTAATTCCCCAGTTCGCACTCCCACAAGCCCTCGTTAAGCCCACCACTGAGCCACAAATTTCAGAAGCACCACTAAAAGAAGATTTTAGTCGTCTGATTTTTGAAGCCACTGCCGCTCCTCAACTGCCCTTGATTGAAGCTACGGTTGGTTCGGCCCAAGGCGCTATAGCAGGCGCTCAAAATTCAGGAGCCCAAGTTGCAACAACATCAATTACAACCAACTTGTTATTGAAAGAGCCAGGCTTACCACTGCAAACTGAAATAGTTCGTTACCAGTCTGCCCTCGATACGGCCATAGAAACTCAAGATCAGTATTCCCAGCAGTTGCGTGAACTTTATGAATCTTTAGGGGTATTGCTGCAACAAAATGGAGAACATGAGAAAGCAATCACCTTATTTGAAAAAACCATGCACATTGACCGTGTTAATGCAGGTTTGTTTACCCTTCTGCAACTGCCGATAGTTGCCAGAATAATTACCAGCCACAGTGCGCTGGGGAACATCGATGAGGTTGCTGACTTCCAGGAATATCGCTATTACGTTCAACAGAAGTTCTATGCGCCAACTTCTCCTGAATATCTTGCTGCTAAGGAAAACTGGGCTGACTGGAATGTAGAGTCCTACCTCAAAGAAACTGTGGAATTCAAAAACAATCCAGGTTCTGGTTTTAGTTTTGGTTCGGCGCAACAAAAAAGTATGGATTACATTCCAATTCAAAATCCAAAAAATGGCACATTTCAATACGTCCCTCGCAACCAACTGCACAATTTGCTCAATCCAAATCCTTTTTCAACCAGAGCGAACTCAACCAATCTTTATGAGCAAAGCTCACTTTATGCAATTTCACCCGAACTTATGATTGATGATCGGCTACGCAAAGCTCGGACTCTTTATGAAGATATTTTGGAAAATCAAACTGTCGAAAGTGAAATCGAAAATGGCGCAACTATTAAGCATAAACTGGCCAATATTTCTTATGCCGTAAAAAACCAAATGGATGCAATAGAGTCACAAGCCAAAGAGAGTTCGCTAGGATTTACAACTTTAATGAATCAATCAACACCCAATATTGCTGTCACCCGAGGCTATTCTAAAACCACCGAAGATCTTGAGGGTATTGCGCTGGGACTGGAAAAAAATCCAAGTATAAATCCAGAGGAAGTTGCAATAGCCTACATAAACCTGGGCGACTGGCATGTAAGTTTTGAGCGACCACAACGCAGTAGTGCTGCTTACAAAAAAGCCTGGCAGATCTTGAAAAATGCAGATTTGGATAATGACGCGATTGCCCGTATTTTTTCTCCACAACCGCTGATTGCGGTTCCAGCTTATGCTCTGCATGAATACAGCAGGGCACTTTTTGGTTACACAGCAAATGATAAGCTCGAATACCGTGGCTACTTCGACACCAGCGTGACACTAGATCAATTTGGAAAATTATCAAATATTCAAATAGAGCCTGCCTCGCCTGATACTCCGCCACGACTGCGAGACAACTTACTGGATTATTTACGATCACAAAAAATGCGCCCAGCTATTGTTGATGGCGAACCCATTAAAATAACAGACTTGAAAATCCGATATTATTATTCCTATTAGACGAACCTGGATCACCATGCGCAGACATGCTCCAAGCCAAGCCGGTCGAAGTACCTGCAGTCTTTTACGTCGATTCCTTACGACACCGACTATAGCTAGAGAGCTAGCGGTCAGCTGTTTCTCTTTTTTTTGTGTCTTTTTTATCCCTACGAGCTTTGCGCAAGTTGATACGTCTCTACAAAACCTCATTTTTGAGCCTGTGTTAATTTCAGTTGAACCATTAAGCTCAGAACCAGATGATCAGCCTACTACTAACCCTAAAGTTACGGAAATTACTACTCTGCCAAAAGGAGATGGTGTTGAAGTAGATGAATTGCTTGCATCACAAAATAGAAAAGCTTTAGCAGGCAGCGCAGAATCACTACAGATGGACATTGTTAATTTTGAAAAAGCTATAGCAACATTGGAGCTGGATGGCGGTCCATTTAACGTTATGCTCAGCGAAGTACTATTGGGGCTTGCCAGCGCTTATCAGCAGGCCGGTAGTTATGACCAAGCGCAATTAATCTTGGATCGTGCTGCCTACATAAATCGCGTTAATTATGGTTTGTATAACACAGCTCAGATTCCATTTTTAAAACGAAGTATCGAAAACCATTTGTTGATGGGCGATATTCTGGCCGCTGACCAGCAGCAT
>CAIMTR010000075.1 GCA_903844415.1 uncultured Gammaproteobacteria bacterium | reverse complement strand
GCAATACCCAATCCTTGCATACCCAAACCAGCACCAAACTGCTGTTGGGCAGCGTTCTGACCATACTGAGTGTTATATTGGTTCTGCGCTTGGGTGTATGCGTTGTTTAAACCAGTAGCTTGAATACCTTGTAGGTTACGCTGCAATTCAGCATTACCTTGAGCGCGTTGAATGGCGTCCCTGCTACCGCCAAATGCTCCAGCATTTACTGCTCTGGCTTGTTGACCTTGCTGAGTAATTGCCGAATCGCGCATTGCTTGTTGCTTTTGAACATCCACTACATTTTGCATGTAGGGGTTCATCATGGTGTTGCCGGTCACATTACCTTGCGCGTCTTTAGTATTAGCAGCGCTAAATGCTGTGTTGAAGTTTGACGGATTAAACGTGTACTGCGTGTTTAAAGCCCCAAGACCCGCCTGCCCAGTTAGTGCTGTAGCATCCGATAACTGAGGGGCCGATTGCAATTTGCTTGCGTAATCATAAGATTGTTGCTGTAGCGGAGAAAATTGCGCTGTACGTGGTTGTGTGTATGACTGGTAAGGGTTTTGCCCAACATCTGTGTAAGCCTGTGCTTGACCTAATAAGCTTTCGGCATAAGGAGCAATTTGCGTTGAAAAACCGGTTTGATACTGCGTGGTTTGTACTGGATCAGCCATGTCGGTTCCTTACTTAGGAAGATATTTATCGGCGCGGGAGTTCTTGGCAACTTTGCCCTTACCCACAGTTTTGCCTCGTGCTTGTTGCACGCGTTCCATCATTGCATAAAGTTTACGTGCACCTGCTTCAGTAGAGCCATTACCCAACTCAGAAACAATACGAGCGGGAACTACGAATTCACCGTCGGCTAAACGTGCTGGCTGCCCTCTGCCAATAGTAGCTGGGATTGAATCAGAAACACCGTCGCCGGGGCCACGCAACAATCTGCCGCCATCGGAGTAGCCACCAAGGTTATAGCCAGCTTCGCCACCAGCCGCAAACCGACCGACAGTAGGTTGGAATGAAACATTTGGAGGGGGTTGGTATTGCCCATCAATATTAGGGTCGGGGCGGCTACCTACAGAGATACCACCGGTAGCCATGTAACGAGTAAAATTATCGTTATTAATATATCCACCACGAGCCATAGCCGCCATTAGTCCGCCGGTAGCCATGTGATGAGTAAAATTATTGTTATCAATATACCCGCCACTAGCGCCGCCAGTAGCACCAGCAGCGGCGGATGCGGCAGCGCCTGCTGCGCCAGTTCCCATACCGCCCATACCAGAGCTTGTTCCGCTACTTGTTCCGCTACTTGTTCCGCTACTTGTTCCACCAACGGCAGCGGCAGCGGCGGCATTAGCAGCAGCAACAGCAGCGTTGGCTTGTCCAACAGTTCCAGTACTTGCAATACCACCCATAGGACTACCGCTAGTGGCGCTTACACCCCCAGAAGAAACACCGCCGTCTCCATCGCCAATACTCGGAGCAAATGGTGATACGTCACTTATATCTGCAAGAGAGTCCATAACAAACGCGTCTTGGGTCAGTGGGTTGTTTTCTTGGTTTGTTTCGGCCTCTGTAAAAGCATCTACTACCTGTTGCTGTACAGGATTTTCTTTAGATAAAGTTTCCGCCACATCATTCATGTCTACTACCTCAGCAAGAGGTTCAAATTGCGGTTTATAAAGTATTTTATCTTTTATGGTTTTTAGTATTTTTACTATCATAGGGGTCAAACCCTCGTTAAGTGCTGCCAATTGCGCTTGATGATCTGCCAATTGCATAGGAGTCAATTTTGCAAAAGCAGCGGCGGTCATTGCTGCGGCATTGGGATTTCCAGTGCCTTTTGTATTTTCATCTTGTGATGTTGTGCCGCCACCAGCATAAGCATAAGCCTGCATTAAACCGCCATTTGCTGCGGGAGCAACATAGTTTGGATTGGGTTCAATCATATGTGTTTGGGGGTTTATTCTAAATTTGTTATTGGGGTTTGATGTTGTAGGTTCTACGCCGTAGTAATAGCGAGAATTCTTACCTATCCCAGTTTCTTGTATTGGGTAATCTCCTTTGCCCATCAAATATTTATAAACATCGGCAGACACGCCTGTATTTTCATATGCCCTTGAAGGTGAGAGGACTTGACCTAGCTGTCCTCCTCCAAGGGCGTAATCACTAGCTAATTTACCCATACCAGTAAAACCACCGTACGGGCGACCCGGAATATTTGGCGTAACGGTAGTTGAGCCATCCACATTGCGCGTTATATCGCCGGGGGTATTAGCATTTCCATACGGAGCTGTTGTGCCAGTAGGGGCATTTTTCAAAGCTGTTTTAATAGTGTCAAAATCAAATCCAGCCGTAGCGCCAAGAGGTCGTAACTGAGAAGCAGCAAACATATCTTTGTTAAAGTCAATGCCCGAAGCAGCTAATTCAGCAATAGTTTTTCCTGTTTGTCTTAAAACATCTGCTTCGGTGATACCCCGTGCGGTCAAGGAAGCTGTAGCGTCTTTAATTTTGTCTGCTTTAGCGTAGGTTTGGAATTGGCCGTACAGGTTTTTAAGGTCTGGAACAGTTTTTGTTGCGTCGAACGCATCTTTGTACCATGCCTGCGTTTTATCAGCCGCAGTAACCTCACGCCCAAGCGTATTGCGCACCCACTCGTCGACAATATTAGTCCGATCCGCTGACTGATACCCCGTGTAAGGCGTGACAGCAGACGCATAGTTTTTACTTCTAGCCGGATCGGTATTAAATATCTCCCCGCTCGTACGTGCGCTTTTTAAAAAATCTTCATACACTTGTTCTGGGCTTTGC
>CAIMTR010000074.1 GCA_903844415.1 uncultured Gammaproteobacteria bacterium | reverse complement strand
TGGACCCCACGATGCACCGAACCAAGAATCATTGCTGATTGTTAGTAAAAAATCTGCATTTATGGCCTGTTGTCTTACCAACTCTTGATAGGCCACTTCATAACATATAAAGGGAGCAACCTGCAGATTTTTGATAGACAGGTGATTTTGCCCTGCAGGGCCCGGGTCTAGAGAAGACATCGGCAACGAAAAAATTTCCAATACAC
This sequence comes from uncultured Gammaproteobacteria bacterium, assembly GCA_903844415.1. Taxonomy (GTDB): domain Bacteria; phylum Pseudomonadota; class Gammaproteobacteria; order Pseudomonadales; family Pseudohongiellaceae; genus CAILUG01. Next base: position 3,519 of record CAIMTR010000074.1, on the reverse strand, counting down.
TTGCGAGCATAGACCGTAGTGGAACGTATTCACCAAACGGCACCAATTTGCGTTTATGCCAACTGCCACTGCCATTACCAAGTACGGTAATGCTGTTATAAATTTTGTCAGATTCCTTATAAAAAATTCCCGAAACCAGTGTGCTGTCATTGCGCAGTGCCAGCGCACTAAAATAGTCGAGTACATCATTTGCGTTTTGGTACAACAACGGAATTGCTGTTTCTGACCACAGCACCATGTCGTTTTTCCAAAGTGAGGTGCTGAGTTCTTCGTAGCGGTCGAGGTTGCGTTGAATATTAGCGCTGTCGAATTTTTCATTTTGGTCAATGTTGGCCTGTACCAAACCGACCGAGAAATTCCTTTCTGGTATCAAAGTTACCCAGGACACTTGTGTGCTGCATATGGCGAGTATCCAAATCAGTAGCAACACAATGCTCAATTTTTTGGTTACAAGTGGTAGCAATGATCGTGCCGTTGAGCACAAGCTAAACAACTCGGCGAGTATGGCGCCACTGCATACGACCAAAAAGCTGAGGCCTAACACCCCGAACATGGGAGCTATGCCCGACACCAGCGTAGTTACATGGGCGTATCCGAGATAGAGCCAGGGAAACCCAGTGAGAAACCAGGCTCGAAACCATTCAACAAGAACCCAACAAGCACTGAATCCAAGAATAGGTAGTACGCGTCTAGTATATGTACTGAAGAACCAGCATTGCAGTACAAAAAAGCAGGCCAAAGCAGCAACAAACAATAGTGTGAGCCCAGCCGCCAAAAATGCAGGGGTATTACCGTACACGTAGATACTGACATAAACCCAAGACGTACCAACCCCAAAAAAACCTAATCCATACCACCATCCAAGCAGAGCAGCTTGGCGTGGTGAACTCAATTTTATTAACTGATAGAGGAGGGCAACAGAAAGTATTCCGAGCGGCCAAAAATTGATTGGGCTCAAGGCTAGTGGTGCCAGCGCACCAGCCGTTAAAGCCCACAAAAATTGATAATGCACAGGTGCGGAGGTGAGCTTCATTTTGCTTTTTGGCACACTTGTAACAAACGAATTTGCCGATTGTCGACATTCAATATCTTGAAAGTGTAAAGGCCAATGACCACATTTTCATCGCGCTGTGGGATACGACCAAAATGACTGAGCACCAGTCCTCCGATAGTGTCGAAATCTTCTTCCGGAAACTGGCAATTGAAATGATCGTTGAAGTCTTCAATTGGCGTTAGTGCTTTGACTGTATGATTGTTTTCATCAATCGCCTTGATAAACACCTCGTCGTCGATGTCATGTTCATCTTCGATTTCACCAACAATCTGCTCTAATACATCTTCGATGGTACAAAGTCCTGCTAGATCACCATATTCATCGATGACAATAGCCATGTGATTGCGATTTTCACGAAATTCTTTGAGTAGGTGATTAAGTCGTTTCGATTCCGGCACAAAAGTCGCCGGGCGCAAAATATCCTTGAGCTCAAATTTTCGGGTTTCACGTTCTAAGGCTAAGGGCAATAAATCCTTCGCCAGCAAAATGCCAATTACTTCATCAATGGTGTCACCAATCACCGGGAAGCGAGAATGTTGTGCTTCGATGACCACTGGCAAAATTTCATGTGGAGTAGCGCTGGCTTTTACCGTAACAACTTGGGAGCGCGGGATCATGATGTCACGCACCTGCATTTCGGATACCTGCAAGGCCCCTTCAATGATGCTGAGCAAGTCGGCATCTATAACTTTATTGCGCTGGGCTTTACGCAATACCTGCACCAGATCGCGGGTAGAATCCACTTGGTCAGTAAATAGTGTTTTTAGTTTACCGATCCAGGAGGAGTGTCCTGAATCGCGGCTAGAATGGTCATTGCTCATGATAGTTTTTGGTACTTTTTATTAATGAAAATTTGTTATTGATAGGGGTCGTTATAACCAAGTTCAGCCAGTATTTTTATTTCGAGCTCTTCCATCCGTGCGGCATCTTTTGCTTCTTCATGATCAAAGCCATTTAGATGTAATACACCATGTATCGTTAGATGTGCCCAGTGAGCATCCAATTTTTTATGTTGGGCAGCAGCTTCACGCTCGACTACTGCTGCACAAATTGCCAGATCTCCGAGAACGTTGGCTGCTAATAACTGTGCAGGTACCGGGAATGACAGAATGTTGGTGGCACCGGTTTTGTGGCGGTATTGATGGTTAAGTGCTGCAGATTCTTCTTCATCCACAATTCTGATACACAGTTGCTGTTGTTTATGCTCAGGGGCAAGCATGGTCATGGTGGCGGTTGCCCAGAGTTTAAAATGTTTACGCAAGGGAATGAGGCAACCATTGCTGGCATTGTGCAGATCAACTGTCACGATCATGCAAACGCTCTTTGTCCTGGTTGTGGTTAAGTTCATGCCCTTTGTCGGCGGAATTCAGCGATGAAATATTTTTTTGGTCATATACATCGTAGGCTTCCACGATACGCTGCACGATAGGGTGCCTGACTACATCGGCAGAGCTGAACCAGTTAAAACTGATGCCTTTAATTTTTTGGAGAACACTGGTTACCTGCACCAGACCAGAACGGGTGCCTTTGGGAAGATCGATCTGGGTAACATCACCCGTAATCACAGCGGTAGATCCAAAACCGATACGGGTAAGGAACATTTTCATTTGGGTGGTGGTCGTGTTCTGACTTTCATCCAGAATGATGAAAGAGTTATTCAAAGTGCGCCCCCGCATATAAGCCAGCGGTGCAATTTCGATGGCATTACGTTCGATCAGTTTGACCACCCGTTCGAAGCCCAGCATTTCATACAAGGCGTCGTAAAGGGGGCGTAAATAAGGATCAACTTTTTGGCTCAGATCGCCTGGCAGAAAACCCAGTTTTTCGCCTGCTTCCACTGCTGGCCGTACTAGCAAAATTCGGTTGACTTGCTCACTCATCAAGGCTTCTACCGCACACGCCACCGCCAGGTAGGTTTTGCCAGTACCAGCAGGACCAATGCCAAATGTGATGTCGTGTTTCATGATTGCTTGCACGTACAAATTTTGGTGCAGGGTACGTGGTTTGATGGAGCATTTGGGGGTACGCAATACCAGTAGATCGGCGTCCAGAGCAGGGCTCTCCTCTCTGCCAACGCTGACGTGGGACACTGCTTCAATCAGGTGTAGATGAATCAAATCAGGGGTCAGCAAAGTTGTCTGGTTGGTTAATTGGTACAGACTGACTAAAAGATCAGTACCGGTTTGGACTGCCGTTTCCGTGCCGGTTAGTTGAAAAACATTGCCGCGATAGGTGATGCTAAGTTGGAGACGCGCTTCGAGCAGACGAATATGTTCATGGTGGTGTCCGCACAAGTTGGCGAGACGCTGGGGGTTATCAGGTTGTAATTCCAGTCTATGTGTGTGATTGGCATTGATCATGAAGGGAAATCAGGGGCTCCGGGTTATTGCTATGGGTTTAGTATAACAAGGCAGGTAAGTATTAGTATTAATTTTTCCAGTGAGCGTGGGCGTGCTGGCTGGGCT
>CAIMTR010000073.1 GCA_903844415.1 uncultured Gammaproteobacteria bacterium | reverse complement strand
TGGATAAACATGCGCCTGCATCATCAGGCGAGCCATTAGGTTTTTAATGATAACTGATGCGTCAAAAAATGAACCTAGTGTAGTTTCACGCTTGATTAAAGATCGACGCGCAGGTTTTACCCTAATCGAAGTAATGGTAGCTCTGCTGGTGCTGGCATTGGCGTTAGCGGCTTTGCAACTTCGAATCAGTCAGCAGCTTGATAGTGCAGCATATTTGCGAGATAAAACCATCGCGCAGTGGGTAGCGCTAAATCAGCTGGAATTACTGCGTATTTCAACGCGTTTGGGTAATACACCACCTCAAGCGGCTATGACCGGTACGGCACAGATGGCTGGCCGTACCTGGTATTGGGAGTTGACCCAGCAGCTGGCAACAACTGTAGAAAGTGTTGCCCACTCCCCCCTGCCCATAACGATAACAGTAAGCGCCCAGAATTCCCTGGCAGTACATTCATCACCTCTGGTCAGTATTACCGGAGTTACGGATGGAAGATAAAATATCTAAAGGTTTTACCTTGATCGAATTGTTGCTGGCGCTGAGCATAAGTGCGTTGGTTGCTGTACTTGCCTTTGCCGGCATAGACAGTGCCATTGATTCCAGCAGTTTGCTGCAAGTGCGTGTGCGACAACTGAGTGATCTGCAACGCACTTTAAATATTATGGAAGAAGATTTGTTGCAGATACGCCCTCGCGCTATCACCAATGGTTTTAATTCTCGGGAAGCGGCCTTGCGTGGTGGTATGTATCAGGATGTGCTGCTGGAATTCACGCGCGGTGGTCTGGACAATCCTTTGCAGATACGGCGCAGCGAGTTACAACGCGTGCGTTACGTGCTCGATGCAGGTAATTTTTGGCGGCAGAGTTGGACTGTACTAGATAGAGCGGATGTTGATCTCGAGCCGCAATCAGTTTTGTTATTGGAAAATGTTGATGCCGTAGAACTCGAATTTTTGCCGCAAAAGCTCACCACAAATATGCCGCCTGATTATTACATGCTGGCCTCTAATTCCGCCTATTGGGAGCAAGACTTCAATAGCATGTCGATTGGTGCGAGTGAAGTTGCACAATTACCAATGGCCGTACGAGTCAATTTGAGTGTCACCGATTTTGGTCAGGTGGAGCGTGTGTTTGAATTGCCCTGATAAATTATCTTCGGCTGGTTCAACGCAACGCGGTGCTACGCTAATTGTAGCGTTAGTAGTTGTCCTATTGGTGGTTATGCTCGCTACGCGGATAAGCAGTGATTATCTAGTATTGTTTCGTACTGTCGAAAATCAAACTGCAGTCGGGCAAGCACGAGCGTATTTACGCGGTGCAGAGTCGGTTGCAAAAGAGGCACTGTTAAAAGACTTGATGCTAGCAACTGATGTTGATAACAATCTTGAGTTATGGGCGCAACCTCTGCAAATACCCTTGCCTGAAGGGATTCTGCAAGCGTGTCTGCTAGATCTGCAGAGCCGCCTCAATCTTAATGATCTGGGTGCAACTGCCGCAGAAGGTTACAGCAGTGCACAGCGGAGTTTTATTCGTTTGTTACAAGTCGTCAATCCTGACTCACCACTGGACCAAGTGGCGGCAGTGGCCTTGGCCCATGCTGTTTTCGACTGGCTTGATGTCGACAACGAACCGCGTCAACCCGGTGGCGCTGAAGCATTGGATTATCTGCAATATACGCCACCTTACCGACCTGCCAATCAAGCCTTTGTCAGCACTACTGAACTTATTCTTATCAAAGGCATGACCACAGAGCTGGTTACTGCATTGACTCCTTACATCAGCGTGTGGGGTAATGGTTATATGAATTTCAATACACTCGATGCCAGTTCGGCGCGGTCAGCTAGGCTCTTCGCATTAGGTAATGATGAGACTGCCAACAGCACCGAACCACCAGCACCAGTGTTGCTGCGCACACTCAACAATGCTGACAGCTTGCTTCCCATTAATACCGAAGCAGCAAGTTTACTGGTCAACATGCGTATTAATAATGGCGGTACGATGTCTAATCTGGAATTTTTTAATCAGGGAGTTTTAGCAGCGCAAAATTGGGATCTGGAAGGGCTTGGCCTGAACAGTGAGTATTTTTTGCTGACCGCCGATATGCAAATTCAAACACGTCATTATCAATTACAAAGTGTGCTGCATCGAAGTGTTAATGGTGCTGGTATTGGGCTGTTGACAGTTCTCTCGCGCCACTTCGGCACGGCTATTACTGCCCTGGAAGATTCGTGTGCTGCTGCGTTGCCTTGATACCAATAGTTTTGAACTACCAGACGGACGCGTCATGGATGTTGTTGCGCTTGGGCATGAGTTAAGCCAAAGCGCTAGTGGGCAGCAACGCCCAACCACAATGCGTAAAATTCCTGCTACTGATGTTTTGACTTTGGTGATACCTGCCCAATTCTGTTTAGCTACCAGCGTTGCAGTTACTAAACACGAAGCGCCTTTGCTTGCCAGTACTTTGCCCTGGACTTTGGAAGATCGTTTGATTGAGTCACCCGAAACACTGCACTTTGCTACTGGGCAGATCAATCAGGGTAAGGCGCACGTCACTGTAGTCAGCCTAAGTTGGATGACAGAGCTACAGGCCGCATTGGGTCTTGCCAACATCAGCCCAACTGCTGTGGTGTCGGAGTTTTCGTTGCTGCCCTGGCAGGAGGGACAATGGACTTTGCTGCTGGAACAACGCGCAGGGAAAGCAGTCCGTTGTGTGTTACGCGCAGGGGAATACCAGGGTTTTGTTTGTGTGTTGTCCAATCTGCATTTTAGTTTGCAATTATTTCTTAACGAAAACGCTCAGACTCCTACAGATTTGGTGATTTACGCAGTAGCGGAGCTTGCGCAAAATGTGCAGCAACACTTGCCTGCGTTATTGCAAACAAAGTATACGGTGCTGCATCAAACGTGGTGGCAAACAATTCAACCTGCAATCTCTAAGCAGTCCGTGAGTAATTTATTGCAGGGTAAATTTGCACCTCGTTTCCCTTGGCAACACTGGTGGCAGCAATGGCGATTAGTGGCGTCTTTAGTGCTGGGCTTGTTGGTGACTGATGTTGTTGCCACTGCGTGGCAAACCAAAAATGTGCAACAAGCAACAGCTGCTAATGATGCCGGCATTGTAGAGCTGTTTCGCAGCGTGCAACCGGATGCTGTTATGGTCGACCCACAATTACAGTTGGAGCGTGCAGTGTCTGCCCTCGGTGGAAATAAACACTCTGGACTGACAGCTTTATTGCAAACAATGGCACCAGCTCTTGAAAAAATGTCAGCTACTGAAATCCAAAGTCTTGACTACAATCACAACACAGGTGAACTACAACTGGTTGTTGTGACGAATGGTTTTGCCGCGGCCGAAGCACTTCGAGCAAGTTTGCAAGCCTTGGGGCTGCAAACAGACTTGCTTGGCAGTAGCAGCGAAGGCTCGCGCAGCCGCTCCCGTTTGCGGGTTAAAGCCTAATGCAAGCCTGGTTTTCACAACTAAATACTCGTGCGCAAATGGTAACTGTAAGTGCTGTGGGCGGGGTCTTATTGATGGTGCTGGGCTTTGGCGTATGGCTGCCATTGCATCAGCAACTCGCAGTCAGCAAGACTCAATACACACAAAGCGGCCAAAGTTTGCTAGCCATGCAAAATCTTGTCAGTAGTTTTCAGAAATTGGCGGTAGTCAATGGCGCTGCCAATACCTATCCAAGTCTCACTGCTTTGGTTAATCAAAGTTTACAAGGTAAGCCCTTTCAACCTGCAAGTATGCAACTCAATGGTGGGGGAGATCTTGTATTGCGAGTGGACAATGTAGCATTTCAGCAGGCACTAGAATGGTTAAGTGAGTTGGAAAATACGCCGGGGTTGGTGCTAAGCACTGTGACGGTAAACCAGGTGCAGGGTGGGTTAATTAACGTAACACTCACTCTGCAAGGGCTTTGAGCAGAAAACCATTTTGCAAAGAATGAGTTGAAGCTTAGCTGTCTTGAATATCCATTTAGCGAGTGATGAGCACAGGCCAGGAAATCTGAGCCAGAGATCTGTTGGGTACTTGTATATTTAAAAGCAGTAGCACGCCGGTTGGAAGATCAGCCTCGGGCTTCACTACATCTGCTGCGATGGTAGTGCCATAAGGTCCGGTTGGAGAGATGGTATTAACAATCGTGTCAGTGGCGAGCCCTTTTACCGATACACCTTTGCCATCAATGGCAAAGGTAATAGTAGTTCCAAATGGCAATGGGTTGCTGCCAAGAATATCCGCGTTAGTATTGTTGTCGGCAATTATCATGTTGCCAAAGCTGATGCTAGCGCCTTGCGCGAGCGTGATGGTCGAACCAAAGGCCGGGAAAGTTCCCCTGCTAAGGATGCGCGGGGTGTTGGTGGACATGACGATGGTGACGGCATCAAAAATTGCGACGGTGGATTTACCAGTACAAATAGCTGTTGGATCAACTTTGCTGAGACAGGGTCCATCCCAAAGGCCGTTACCTATATCCCGGATGCCATTTTTATTGGTATCAAAAAAGTACTCACCTACATTGTAGGCACCACTTTCATTTTCATCTGCGAAAGGCTCGGTCAAATCGATTATGGCGCCGTCTTTGATGTCAAACACGGAGTTGCCGTTGTTATCGACATAATCCTCTGCTCCGTCGGTGTAGGCGATCACTTCAACCCGCAAGTCTGCAGGGCGAGGACTGGTACTGCGCCAGGTAACGGAGCAAGCACCATCGATTAGCACACACGAATTTTGTACATTACCACCTTCAGGTGCGACAAAACTGACCTTGGTGCCGTCGGTCGGATTATTGCCAAAGGTATCACTGGCAATGATAGTGATGGCGACAGTGGTGCCGTCGATATTGAAAGCACCAGCCGGATTGTGGTTGTTGTACGACATTGAAAAGCGACTGGCTTCTGGCACTCCCGTAGAAATAATAATGTCTTTGGATAAACCCTGCCTGCCGGATGCGTTATGGGTGGCTAGCACATTCACCGGGCCTGCTACAGTGCCGCTGTTGATAACAGTGCGCACGATTCCAGTCTGATCGGTAATACCGGTTTCCCGCCCCTTGAGGATGGCAGCCCCGCCAACTTGGGTATTGATAGCAAAACTAACCAGCTTACCGATAATCGGAACTGCCTGCGGTCCGGAAACTTTGAAGGTGAGTTCAGCGTTTTCTGTGCCCCCAATACCCGCCAAGGACAATTGCTCGCTTGTGCTGCTCACAAAACTCACAGACAAAACTTCTGGGCCAATCACTTTCATTTTTACTGAGGCACTAGCTTTGTTTTGAGCGATAGTGGCAAAAATAGTATCTTCACCATCACAGCCATTGTTGGTGTAAGTGATGGAATGCAGACCAGGTGAGATTTCGGATTTCACGCCAAAAATTGCCAAACCGTTGGTTGCACATGTAGAAGTAAAATTAACCGTAAGGACAGTGTCGGCTCCTGGAGTTTCCAGACGCTGATTAACTACATTTACCCGTAAGGTAGCGATTTCTCCGGAATTGACTATAGACAGGCTGGAATTAATGACGCCGGCCACAAAGTTGGCGCCGGAGCCATTGCCTATGCGCCAGACACTCGGTTCTATTACTGGAACCACGGGGACTTCGACTTTGCCGCCGAAATTGGGGGCTGGGCTGCCACCGCCACCTCCGCAAGCCACAAGAGTGAGCAACAAACAGCAGGATAAAAGCAAAGTTTTTAATGGTCGTGAGTAGTTTGAACCTATCTCCCTGGTTGCGATGAAATTGGTGTAAGAAGCTACAGCAGTTTGGCGCTTGGACATGCGCTAACATCCTTTGTTACGAAAATTAGTCTCAAACTTTAACACGAACACCAAGCGGTTTGTTAGTGCGCACACAATGTTACTTGGATCCAGCTGCAGCCTTATCTTGCCATAAAAAAGGTGTGAGTTCACAGCGTCATATGGGCAGTACTGTCCCCAAAACTGCTTTGTTCAATGCCTAATTTTTCCAGCATTGCAACCATCAGGTTGGACATGTTGGTGCTGTCTGGGTTTAGCAGATGACGGTTTCCTTCCAGTCGGCCGCCAGCGCGGCCTGCCAATACTAAGGGCAATGGATCGTGATTGTGTGAGTTGCCATCACTCATCCCGCTGCCGTACATGATTAATGAGTTGTCGAGCAAGGTGCCTTCGCCATCGGGAAGGCTGTTGAGTTTGTCTAGAAAATAGGCGAACAAGCTAACATGGTAACGATTAATCAAGGCAAAACGGGCCTTGTTGTCTTCATTATTGGAATGGTGTGACAAGGTGTGGAAAGAATCCCGCACCGTACTTTTGGGGTAAACCGCGCCACTCAGTTCCTTGGCTAGAAGGAATGTTGATACACGCGTTATCT
>CAIMTR010000072.1 GCA_903844415.1 uncultured Gammaproteobacteria bacterium | reverse complement strand
CAACTAAGTAGGTGTGGTCGAAATGCTTGAGGGGGGTACTTAACAAATTTTAGAGAGCATCGCCATTGTTCGGTTAGATTGCAAGACCGCAGTTTAGTCATCTGCAGGGTCAAACCAAACCACAACTCGACATCCCTGTTTTAAAATTTGGCTTTAGTAAACCTAACCTTGTCCTTTACCATGCACCTTGAAATATCCGCCGCACAATAACCAAGAAGTCCACCATGTCAGTAAAAAACGTTATTTTTGAACTTACTCGCCTGCAAAAAGAAGTGCTGGAGCTGGCATCGCCTGCTCAGCAGGTACGCAAGATTGTGGATTCAATTTCCGAAATCGTAGGGACCGACGTTTGCACCCTCTACATGGTCGATCCTGAAAAAGACATGGTGTTAATGGCCAGCCATGGTCTGTCCCAAACTGGGCCGGTCAGCATTCCGGCGGGTCGGGGTATGGTGGGTATGGTGGCCACAGTTCGCCATCCATTAAATATTGCCAATGCCAGTGAACATCCCAACTTTTATTATGTTGAAGGTTCAGGCGAAGAACGCTTTCAAAGTTTTTGCGGTGTGCCATTGGTGCATTACGGTAAGGTTGTGGGTGTGTTGGTAGTGCAACGTGTGGATGCAGTTGCCTTGTCGCATGAAAGTGAAGCGTTTCTGGTAACACTGTCTTCACAACTTGCGCACATCGTGGCGGATATGCCGATAACGCTGCAAGGCGCGCACATCAATACCTATATTCGTGGCGTTAAAGGCAGTTCAGGGATTGGCATCGGCTTGAGTGTGCTGTGTCACCATGGGGAGTTGTACAGCGTGCCTGACGAACCTTGCCCCGATATAGAAGCGGCACTTGTACAATGGCAACAGTTATTGGACACCGTGCAAACGGAAATACAACAGGAAGAAAAATCACTCAATGCACTTATTTCTAATAACGTATCCAGCATTTTTAGCACCTACTCCTCGTTGCTGGCCGATCAAACCCTTACTCAAAAAGTAGAAACTGAAATCCGTAATGGCAACTGGCTGCCGGGTGCCTTGCGCCGCAGCATTCAGTACTTCGGAGATTTGTTTCTGGCAATGGAAGATCCCTATTTACGGGCACGCCATGAAGACATCCACCACCTTGGCAACAAATTACTCTCCACATTACAAGGCGGTAACAATGCTCAGATTCTGCAATATCAAGCTATTGATCAAATAATTTTGGTGGGTGATGAAATCAGCATCTCTGATATAGCAGCAGTACCTGGTGACAAACTGGTGGGGATCATATGTTTTTCTGGCTCCAGCATGTCGCATACCGCTGTGCTGGCAAATGCATTAGGAGTACCGGCTGTAATGGGTGTAGGCAGTCTGCGCAACCTACGCAATCGTGAACGTTTTATTGTCGACGGCAACAGCGGTCAAATTGTGCGTTACCCCAACGACCGGATGTGCAAAGAGTTCCAACGTCTTATTGCAGTCGAAAAACTGTTAGTGGATAAACTCTCTACACTGCGCGATGAGCCGGCCCTGACCCCGGACGGATTTACAGTGCGCATGTTTACCAACTCTGGTTTGTTAGCTGACTTGAGCCCTGGGCTCAAACACGGTGCGCAAGGCATTGGTCTGTACCGAACAGAAATCCCGTTTATGGTGCGCGACAGTTTTCCTTCCGAACAAGAACAAATAGACGTGTATTCTCAAGTATTTCGCGCTTATGCCGACAAACCCGTTTATATGCGCACCCTCGACATAGGCGGCGACAAGCAACTGCCTTATTTTCCTATCACCAACGAAGACAATCCCGCACTTGGTTGGCGTGGCATTCGCTTTACTCTCGACAACATTCAACTGCTGATGACGCAAGTACGTGCCATGTTAAGAGCAGCAGGTAATGAGGGCGATTTACACATATTGTTACCACTGATCAGCTCTACCGAAGAACTTGTTACTTTTAACCAATTGTTGGATGAAGCTTTAAAACAACTGGCGCAAGAAGGCATTCAGGCCCGACGGCCAAAAGTTGGGGTGATGATTGAAGTGCCGGCGGCGATTTCTCAACTCGCATTTTGGAGTAGTCGTATAGATTTTGTGTCGATTGGCTCGAACGACCTCACCCAATATTTGCTGGCGCTAGATCGCAATAATTCACGCGTGGCAAGTCGTTACGATCATTTGCATCCAGCCGTCATTCACGAATTAAACAGAGTCGTAAATATTGCCCGCGACTGCAAACTAGCACTTAGTCTGTGCGGCGAAATGGCATCTGATCCAATGGCCGTAATTTTGCTAGTGGGCATGGGCATTAACACCCTCAGCATGAGTGCGACCAAACTAGGCCGAATTAAATATCTAATTAGGGCTTTACCCCATAGCTTGTCCCAAGAAATTTTACAGCAATGTTTACAACTAGATGATGTGACCGCCATTCGTTCTTTGTTGAATTCCACCTTGCTGCATTTGAATCTGCACGAACTGGTCAAATAATCCATATCACATCAATCGGATTGATGTTAAAAACATTACGAGCTTGCTGACGATTTTGGCAATCCTATTTTCTTTATTGTTTTGTACTAAAAAGACCAAGAGCCCTCCCGATGCGCATCACTCGCTTGGTTATGCCAAACACTTTATTTCTATTCTTTTATAGTCGCAATCATGCTGTTTGGTATGGAAGGATTGTTTTAGGTTGAAACCCTTGGGCAGTTCCATGTGTAATAGAATCTAGAATTACTAATGATTATCGTAACCTAGGCCTACCAACTTTTCTTATGGGTAGCTTTATATGATATTCACTCAGCAGTGCATTTAAAAAAAGGAACATTTGAACTGTCATGACTAAGACCATACGTTTTGGCACCTATCTGCGTGAGGTTGCACTCAAGCAAAAAACAATCAGTTACAACCACCTTGTAGCACCTCAGCAATTTGGGGAGGATGGCTCCTTGTTACAAATGCATCGACCACATTTGAAATTGCGTTTGGTAGATATAATCCGACTAGTCAGACCTTATCTAAGCATTCGTTTTACTGATCAGTTTTCTGCGGTAGTACCTCTGGCCGTGTATCTGGTTTTGTTTCAACTCTTCATTATCAAACAACAAATCAGTGACGCAGGAACCATATTCAGCGGCATGGTTGCGGTCATAATAGGACTAATGTTGTTTATGGAAGGTCTTAAAGTAGGTCTGATGCCTTTTGGTGAAACCATAGGAAACCTGCTGCCCAGTAAAGCGTCATTACCGCTGGTACTTATCATCGCATTTATATTAGGGGTTGGCGCAACTCTTGCCGAGCCGGCAATCGGCGCAATCAAAACAGCCGGCTCTAATCTAGATGTGATGACTTCACCATTACTGTATACCTTACTCCACGATTGGTCTGGCGCCTTAGTGCTTATAGTTGGTGTTGGAGTAGGAATTGCTGTGGTGTTTGGTACCTTGCGCTGTATTTATAACTGGAGCCTGAAACCCCTTATTTATTGCAGTTTGCTGCCAACACTAGCCCTTACTTTGTATTGTATGAATGATGCTGCATTAAGCGATATTGTTAGCCTAGCCTGGGATGTTGGGGGAATCACTACCGGACCTATAACTGTACCCTTGGTGCTGGCCTTAGGAGTTGGAATGGCCGCTGCAGCAGGCAATGGTAATTCATCGATGGCTGGGTTTGGCATTGTGACCCTTGCTTCTATTTTCCCTGTACTGGGTATATTTCTACTGGCAATTTATTTGTCTGAAACTTTATCAATTGACGTAATTATTGCGACTGCGCAAAACTCTGTCAGTGTTGCCTCTACTGCTTGGCATCAGGTTTCGCCTGGCATTGATATTCTCAATGGCTTTCGCGCCATCGTGCCACTGGTGGCATTTTTGTTACTAGTGTTGCACTTTGTGTTGAAAGAAAAAGTCAACAATAAGCTCAATACAACTTATGGTGTCATCCTGTGTGTGCTGGGTATGGTGATCTTTAATCTGGGCCTTACCTATGGGCTTTCACTTTTAGGTGGACAGGCTGGTGGCATGGTCCCCGCAGCCTTTACAATGATTGAGAGCGTGAGTATTTCACCAATCTATACTTTTGGTTTTGGATTGATGGTGTCTGTGTTGTTCGCGTGGTTCTTGGGGTTCGGCGCTACCTTGGCCGAACCTGCCTTGAATGCATTGGGCAGCACGGTAGAAAATCTCAGCAATGGCGCGTTCAAGAAATCCTTGCTGATGTATGTTGTGGCTATAGGAGTAGGAATCGGCATTGCTGCCGGTATCTTGTTGATGATTTTTAATGTGCCGCTGGCTTGGGTGTTAGTACCAGGTTATGGAGCAGCAATCTTGTTAACTACAATTTCTACTGAAGAATTTGTCAACATAGCCTGGGACAGTGCTGGGGTTACAACAGGCCCGGTTACAGTACCCCTAGTGTTGGCCATGGGTCTTGGCTTTGGCTCTGCGGTAGGGGGGGTTGGTTTTGGAATTTTGGCCATGGCATCCATTTGCCCAATCATCGCGGTGCTGTGTACTGGTTTGTGGGTGCAATGGCGCATTAAACAGCGTGATCACATAGCTAGCAGCAGCGATAATAAATATTCTGCTTTAGTGAGCGATATCGGTGAGGTAAGCAATTAATGAACACACGCGAAATAACCGTATTGACTGATGTTTCACTTATCACCTGTGTTGTGCAAAAAGGTCTTGCCAACAAGGTAATACAAGCCGCGCTAAATGCTGGCGCACAAGGCGCTACTATTTTTTATGCGCGTGGCGAAGGAGTGCGGGAGAGACTCGGTATTTTTGCGCTGGCGGTTGAAGTAGAAAAAGAGGTCATTCTAGTTCTAGTCGCCAACGATCAAACCGACGCAGTATTCGAACATATGTATTTTGCCGGCGAACTTGATACCCCAGGCATGGGCTTAATGTATCTTACAGAATTGGAAAAACTAGCCACTTATATCCCGCCAGATGTGATATCACGACTGGCTCTGCGTGACAGCAGTACTTAACCAGCCAATCGACTTCACTATGAACATCCTCAACAATCAAAAACTCATCACCTGTATCTTGCCCAAAGGGATAGGCCATAAGGTGTTGCTGCAACTCAAACAACAGAAAGGGATTCTAACTGCTAATCTTAATTCTGCGCGTGGGGGTGGAAGTTCGTACATGGAAGAATATGCAAAAGGGCAGCTAACTGAAAAAGATTTGTTGAACGTAGTGGTACCGGCAGACACAGCTGATGAAGTTTTCAATTTCATCCATGCTGTGGCTGGCATTGGTCAGAGTCATGGCGGGTTCATTTTTATAACCAAACTCAAACGATCAACTTTGTACGTGTTGCCAACCAATCTCAGTGAAGAATAATAGGGTATCTCCAGCTTTCGTCTTTTGGTCTGCAAGTTTGGTAGCTTCAACGACACCAAAAAACTTATGCCTTAATCAGCGCGCTTACAGGCGGGCACGCTCCACAATGCCCATGACTTTGTAAATCAACAGGGCAGCGGCATGGTCGTAATAAGGCTGCCCAGGCAAGGGACTGAACTCTGTCAGATCAAAACCCAGGATATCTACTTGCTGGGCAATGGATTCGATCAATGTCAGCACTTGCACCCAGCCCAAGCCGCCAGGCACTGCGCCCGGGGAAGGAAACACCGAAGGATCGAAGCCATCGATATCAATACACAAAAATACATTTTCCGGAAAATCACCGGGCAACTCGACTTTGGTCACATTGCGTGACACCAAGAAGTCAGCATCGTAAAACTTGACGCCATATACACGGCGCGCCTCGGATTCTTCTTTGGACAGGCTTCTGACTCCTATCTGAAACAATGGCACGTCTTCGTCGACGATACGTTTCATTACACAGGATTCGCTCCAAGCATTGCCATTGTCATCGTCGCGCAGGTCAGCCTGGGCATCGATATGAATAACGCCAAAATTTACTACGCCAGCATCGAGCAATCCCTTAACCATGGCGTAGGACACAATGCCATCACCCCCTAATCCAATTGGAAATTTTTCCATTTTGACAATTTTGCTGACTTCCGCAGAAATTTTGGCGAGTGCTTTTTCTGTACCGCCTTTGCAATCCACAGGGTCATGGGTGTATATGCCATGCCGAGCCGGAATACTTTTACCATCCCAAGACTCCAGCAAATTGGAAGCTTGCAGAATGGCTGCAGGTGCACTGGCCATGGCTGACGCCTTGAAACGTTCGCCTACTAGTGGCAATGGCAACACATGGAAAAAAGCATCTGCAGGTTTAGGCTGCTTGAAAACCGAACCTAGAAAACCGGGGCCGGCATGAGTGGCTTTCGTTGTAGTTGGCACAGCAGGCGCTGCTTTTGAAACTGCCGGAGCTGATTTTTTAACCACTGTGGCAGATTTCTTTGCAGCAGGCGCTGCTTTTTGTTTTGTACTGGGCATTAACTCTTTTTCCTCATTGCTGATAGCAGTTTCCCCTACTGTGGTAACAGCAGGAAACTTAATCTTAAACATCATTTGGGTAGCCGGGTTGGACTACCCCCTTTGTAAAACTAATAATTAAAAATATCCAGCAGTATTATCAGGATAGTCTGTCACGGAAGTCTTCGTACCCGAATTCACGCACTACACTCAGGTGATTGGTGGCGGAATTCCAGATTGCAAGTCTCGGCAAAGGCACACCATTGAAGGTTGTTGTCTTTACCATCGTGTAATGGGCCATATCATCGAAGATCAAGCGCTGCCCCACCATCAGGGGTTGATCGAAACTATAGTCGCCCATGACATCCCCTGCAAGACAACTTAAGCCCCCTAGTCGATAAGTATGAGAAAACTCGCTTGCTAACCCGGAATTAAAGATATGCGCCCGGTAGGGCATTTCAAGGGTGTCGGGCATATGGCATGTGGCAGAGCAATCCAAGATGGCTATACCGGCGTCATTTTCCATCAAATCAAGAACTTCACTGACCAACACACCCGTACCGATGGCAATGGCTTCGCCTGGCTCCAGATATACCTGCACATCATATTTGGCACTGAAGTTTTTGACACGGTCGATCAAACCTGCAACATCATAATCAGGATGAGTAATATGATGCCCACCCCCAAAATTCACCCACCGCATCTGCTTGAGCAACTCAGGGCATTGCTGTTCCACCGCATCTAAGGTGCGGGCAAGTGGGGCAAAATTCTGTTCGCATAAGGTATGAAAATGCAAACCCGTTATGCCACTAAGATCTTTGCCCAGCAATTGCTTTATGGGTGTGCCTAACCGCGAACCAGGGGCACACGGATCGTAGAGTGCTACCGCCCCTTCGGAATGGCATGGATTGATGCGTAAGCCAAATTCCAGTTGTGGACGCGCCTTACGGGCGGCATTAATCAAGGGCTGAAACCGTAGCCACTGGGAATAGGTATTGAAAACAACATGATCGGCGAAGGTCAGGATCTGCTGGAGATCCCCAGCTGTGAAAGCAGCAGAATAAACGTGAACTTCCTTGCCATATTCCTCCTTACCTAAACGCGCTTCCAGTAAGCCACTGGCGCAAGTGCCCGACAGGTAACGCATTACCAGCGGT
>CAIMTR010000071.1 GCA_903844415.1 uncultured Gammaproteobacteria bacterium | reverse complement strand
CCAGTGCCGGCAGGAGCACTTTGCCAGGCATCTACACCGACATCGTGCAAATTGCCGCGCAACTTAAACAACCCTGGATAGTTACCATCCAGAGTGGTTTCTATAACCACATTTTGCAAGAAACCGTGCGGGTTTAGCGTTCGTAAGGCATTGGCTCCAACCTCAGGCAAGGGCAATGCCGTTTGCGCTAGATTTGACAACATAGACAGATCAATCTCATTTGCCTGAATACGCAAGGGATAACTGGATGTGGCTGGCAAGCTCACTTGTAAGTGCTCAATATCCCAGGGTGTTTGCTGCCAGTCCAATGCTAGATCTTCAAAACCCAGTAGCAAACCACCATCAATAGCTGTTGATTGAAAATCCGGACGTAATGCAAACATTGAGCTTGCGTTTTGGATGTCAAATTTATGAATCCCTTCGACTTCAGCGGCCAGTATTGTGACATCAGAAAAATGGCCACTCAGACGATGTAAGCCATTACTATCAAAATTTGCCCATAGATTCACGCTCCCATGTGCAGCTTGCAGTTGCCAATTTTCAGGCAACGCTGCTGCTAGATATTGGGTCATGTTTAAATCAGTAATAGATGCATAAATTGAGGCGAAAAATGTTTCAGTGGGATTACCTTCCATTGCAAGGATGAGCTGGGTAGGTACTTGTTGTCCATTAATCCTGGCTTGTAGGTGCAGATCATGCTGGTTGCCCGAATTAAACAAATTAATATGTAGGGCATCCAAGCTAACTGGAACATTATTCAACGGGATGATGCGTATTACCGATTCAGAAAGTGTAACTAACTTGGTATCAAAAATTGCATCCAGAAGTTGTCGTGAATAGTCTGGACCGACGCCAGCAAGCCCTGCCAAAGTCCACTTATTTGTGGAAGTTTCTGCCAAGGTTAAATCCAGACCAGTAATACTGACTTTTGTGATAACCGCTTTTTGCGCCAGCAAACTTCTTAAAGGATCGAGACTCAATACAGCACTGCTGATTTTATGTTGTTGGGCATTTTCTGAAGTAATCAGGCGCAGATTGCTTATTTGGAGTGCCGGACTAAAACGAAACCAACCTCCTTTTAATTCGCCGATAGTAACTGGCGCTCCCAGCATTTGAGACAGCAGCATTTCCACCGCTACAGTTTGATCACTCAAACGCGCCATTAACAACCTGCCACCAGTAAGATACAAAGTACACAGTAGCAACAGGCAGAAAATTAAATGCAAAAAACGGCGAAAGAGCCGTGCTGGTAAGCGGCACAAAAAGTTCTGGAATACGCGAAGAATATTAATACCGCTGTTGCGGATAAACGCTATAAACCGAGAAATTTTTGTGGTTGAGTACATGGCTTAGTACAACACCACATCAAATTGTTCAATAATATACAAGGCTTCCACTTGAAAGCTGATAGTTTTACCAGTTAAGAGTTCTAGATCGACCACTGTATTGGACTCTTCATCCAACAGGCGATCCACCACTTGCTGTGAAGCCATCACCAACAATTTGGTATTTTCAAATACACGCGCCATACGCATTATTTCACGGAAGATTTCATAACAAACTGATTCAGGTGTTTTGGTGCTCGCTTTCCCTTTGCAGACAGTACATGGCTGACATAGGATTTGCTGCAGACTTTCGCGTATACGTTTGCGGGTCATTTGCACAAGGCCTAATTCCGAAAGAGGGTAGATGCGCGTACGAGCCGGATCTTTTTCCAAAGCACTGGCAAGCACCCGCAACACCTGCCGTTTATGCTCGGCATCCGCCATGTCAATAAAATCTATAATGATCATGCCACCAATATTCCGCACTTTGATCTGCCTTGCGATGGACTTGGCCGCTTCGAGGTTGGTTTTGAAAATAGTTTCTTCCTGATTACTCACCCCAACAAAAGTGCCTGTATTAACATCAATCGTGGTCATGGCTTCATTTTGATCGATTACCAGATTACCGCCGGATTTTAATTTCACTTCACGGCTAAGCGCCTTCTGGATTTCGTCTTCAATACCGTACACATCAAACAAAGGCCGCTCACCCTGATAATGCTCTAAGCTGCTTTCAATTTCAGGCATAAATTCTCGGGAAAATTGTTGCACTTCTTCATAAATAGCAGCATCATCAATTCGAATACGCTCTACTTGTGGTTTGAGCAAATCACGCAAAGCACGCACATACAAAACCAAATCTTGGTAGATCAACTTGATTTCATGCGTAACACTAATTCTTTTGTCGACTGTATTCCATAACCGCCGTAAAAACCTGATGTCGTTCAGGAGTTCAGTTTCATGCACACCATCTGCTGCTGTCCGTAAAATAAAACCAGCCTGTCCTTGTATACCTTCCTGAACTACACAGTTACCCAAAATTGACTGCAATCTTTCCCGCTCGTCTTCATTTTCAATACGCTGGGAAATGCCCAGATGCCGATTTCTAGGCAAATAGACCAAAAATCTCGAAGCCATGGAAAGTTGCGTGGTCAAACGAGCCCCCTTAGACGCGATAGGTTCCTTAACTACTTGCACCACCAGTTGCTGACCTTCACGCAACAGCATACTTATGTTGGGCGTCCCTTCTTGTTCGAGCTCATAGCCATCCAACCCGAGAATGACGACATCGGCTGCATGAATAAACCCAGCTTTTGCAAGTCCGATATCAACAAACGCAGCCTGCATGCCTGGCATCACTCGAACAACCTTGCCTAGATAGATATTGCCCACTGGGCCGCGTTTGTTGTTGCGTTCAATATATATTTCTTGCAGCAAGCCTTGCTCAATGAGCGCCACACGGGTTTCACTGGGGCTGGCATTCATCAAAATTTCAATACTCACACGGCTGCTCCAGCCAATAACTTGGTAGTGTTTATCCCAAATTCAGTCAAAATTTGTAGTGTTTCAAATAAAGGCAAACCCACCACATTGCTGTAACTGCCCTCGATACGACTGACAAATAATGCTCCAAGCCCCTGAATGGCATAGGCACCCGCTTTGTCACAAGGTTCACCTGATTCCCAATAAGCAATAATTTCACTTTCCTCCAAAGGACGAAAAAAAACAGTGGTACTGACAAGCCTCTGAACAATTTTCCCTGCCTGCGCAATGGCAACCCCTGTTAGCACCTGATGCTGACTACCTGACAACAGTTTGAGCATAAGAATTGCCTCAGCTAAGTTAGCCGGTTTACCCAGGATTTGTCCTTGAAAAACCACTGTAGTG
>CAIMTR010000070.1 GCA_903844415.1 uncultured Gammaproteobacteria bacterium | reverse complement strand
TGATGATCGCTCAAGCACCTTTCTCACGATTATTGATTAGCCATCTGCTGTGGCCCATGCTGGCGTTTATATTGCTTGCAGGGTTTATGCAATTAAGCACTGTGGATCTCATGCTGGCCGATAAGATCTATCAGCTAAGCGGTAATACATGGAGTCTGCGCGAACATTGGATTACTGCTGGGCTCATCCACAATCAAGGCAGAAACCTAGTGGCAATTATGATTGTGGTGATGTTAATGCTGCTGGCCAGCAGTTTTTTTAGCCAAGCCTTGGCGCAGTACAAAAAGGGTTTGTTTTACTTGCTGGTTTCTACCCTAACTGCAGGGCTCACCTTAAATATATTGAAGGAAATTACCCATGTAGATTGCCCTTGGGATTTAATCCGTTATGGCGGCAATTTTGAATATGCCAAGATTTTTGCCGCCAACACAGATTCTACCCACTTAGGGGCTTGTTTCCCGTCCGGGCATGCCAGTGGTGCTTATGCCTGGTTTGGTTTGGTGTATGTGGCCCGTGAATACCGGCCGCAGTGGCAAAAACCAGCATTTTTATCAGTGTTGTTGTTGGGCCTAGTGTTTGGCCTTGGACAACAACTGCGCGGAGCCCATTTTCTTTCTCACGATTTGTGGTCATTAAGTCTATGTTGGTTTATCACCACGGGATTTTATTTTTGGTTTTACCCCAGCGCAATACGAAGCTGAGTACCTGATCTGAAGAAAATGCAGGTGTGCAGGTATGACGAAATTAAAGTAAGGCAGATTAAGCTATAAACCCGGCAGTAAGTTTTGCAGGCCACCCACAATGAATTCCACTGCGATGGCGCCAAGTATCAATCCCATAACGCGGGACGAGATATTAAGCGAAGTTTGACTCACCCGTTTGCTGATTTGGGGAGCCAGGTGGAAACAGATCCACACCAGCAAGGAGATTAGCCAGCAGATGCCTATCAAGGCCAGTTTATGCGTGAATAAAGCCGATTGTTGACTAAACACAATGACAGTGCTGATTGCACCCGGCCCGGCTAACAAGGGTAAAGCCAGCGGTACAACTGCTACAGAAGAAGAGTTCAACGCCTCCTGATCTTCCTCTGGTGTATGTTTGATACGTCCGGTTTTGGCATTGAGCATTTCGAAGGAAAGCGTCAGCATCAGCAGTCCCCCGGCCACACGAAAACTGTCGATACTGATGTTAAACAAGGACAAAATACGGGAACCCGCCAGCACACTAATAGTCAAAATGCAGGCTACTGCAAAAGCCGAGGTGCGGGCGATACGTTTGCGCTGTGACTGTACATTTTCGGTAAAGTTGAGAAACAAAGGCACGGTCCCCACTGGCCCCACTATGGCAATCAGCCCGGTAATCATTCGAAAATAGTCGTTCCAGTCGAGCATAGTTGATCCACTCCAGTACAGGGTTGGCCTCGCCATTGTAGTACATCCAGTTTTGACCTGATGAGCCTTGATACCGTCAGCAAAGGTTTGATTGAGATGATCACAAACAGACCTACCAGAGGTGTATTAAAAATTGCGTCACTACTGGCACCCTTGTGCATGGACTAAAGCCAAGAGTCAGGGTAGGCTCAAGTTGTTGGCTTGTTACTTGGCACTCTAAAATCGAAAGCAGGATTCACGCATGGCATCTAAACTGTTCCTTACCAAAACTTTTGCTTCAATTGAATCAGAGCACCAAAACTCTCAGCTCAAACGTGCGCTAGGTCCGTGGCAACTGACGGCGCTAGGCATTGGCGGCACCATTGGTACCGGTATCTTCGTGCTAACTGGTTTGGAAGCTGCTGTGCATGCCGGTCCTGCCATCGCAATTTCCTTCATCATTGCTGGTATTGGTAGCTTGTTCGCTTGTTTGTGTTACGCCGAATTTGCCGCAATGGCACCCGTATCTGGCAGTGCCTACACCTACACTTATGCAACCCTGGGCGAATTTGCCGCCTGGTTTATAGGCTGGGATCTGCTGTTGGAATATATGTTTGCAGCGAGCACGGTGGCGGTGGGGTGGAGCCGATATTTCACCACCTTTCTGGATTTCTTAGGCGTGAGCTTGTCCACCAATCTAACCTCGGCTCCCTTTGCTAGCTCTGATGGTTTATCCGTCGTGTTGACGGGCAGTTACTGGAATGTTCCTGCCACGGTTATTACCTTATTGGTTACCTGGATTTGTTATGTGGGCATTAACCAGACATCTATCTTTAACACTGTAGTAGTGCTGCTGAAAGTTGCGGTGATTGCTGCTGTTATTGGTTTTGGAGTTTTCTTTATTGATATCGCCAACTGGACCCCTTTCATCCCGGAAAATACCGGCGTGTGGGGCGAGTTTGGATGGTCGGGCATACTACGCGCGTCCGGCGTGATATTTTTTGCCTACATTGGATTTGATGCGGTTTCCACAGCTGCACAAGAAGCCAAAAATCCCTCCTACGATTTGCCCTTTGGTTTGTTGATGGGGCTGCTGATTTGTACGGTGCTTTATATTTTGATGTCTGCAACATTAACCGGCATTATTTCCTACACTCAGCTTAACGATGCAGCGCCTGTGGTAGTAGCTTTGCGTGAACATGCTGCTTTGCAGTGGTTGATTCCATTTGTAGTATTTGGCGCCCTGGCTGGCTTGACCTCGGTCGTGTTGGTATTGATTTTGGGTCAGGCTCGAATTTTGCTGGCGATGGCGCGTGACGGTTTGTTGCCACCAGCCTTTGCCAAGGTTCACGCGAACTACCGTACCCCCCATGTCGCAACTTGGATTACCGGAATTGTAGCGGCATTGATGGCGGGCATGTTTCCCATCGGTTTATTGGCAGAACTCGTCTCCATCGGCACTTTGCTGGCATTTGTGATGGTATGTGCGAGTGTGTTGATTTTGCGCTACACCCGTCCCGAAATTCCACGCCCTTTCCGTACGCCTTATCCTTGGTTTGTATGCCTAGCGGGCGTGTTTTTCTGTTTGCTGATGGCCTTGTCTTTGCCTCTGGATACTTGGTTACGATTGATTATTTGGCTGTTGATTGGTGTGGTGGTTTATGCCTGTTATGGTCGTCATCACAGTGTAGTTAGAAAAGAAGCGATGAGTTAAAACGTAATATTGACTGCCACTTTTATCGCGTACGATAAAAGGACAGTGCTAGGCGCAAAAGACGGTAAGTTTCGCAGAACGACAAATCATAAAAGGGAGCGCAGTGCTCCCTTTTATAGTTCTGAAATTGGGCATCTGTAAAGCTGGTATTACGGTTCTAGGCTTTCTTTCTCACGCTGCACTCGCGCAGCTTCTTCACTCTTCGCATCTTCAATCACAGCCAGCAAATCTCTGAGATCAGCAATGGAGTTGTCGTGTTCAAAGTAGCCGGTGAGATTGCTGTCGGGCTGCAAATTTCCGTCCTCATATAGCGCCCAAATTTCCTTGCCATAATCGGTGGTCAAAAGTTGAGGTGAAAATTGGCCAAAATAGTTGCGCATGTTTTCGACATCGCGCTCCAACATTTTTGAGGCGCTATTGTTGCCAGCCGCATTTACTGCCTGAGGCAAATCGATGATGACCGGTCCGTTGGTATCCACCAAAACGTTGAAAGGAGACAGGTCGCCGTGCACAAGGCCAGCGCATAGCATACGCACTACTTCGGCAAGCACTTGATGGTGATAATCGAGAGCCTGTGCAGACGTCAGTGCTAAATCACCAAGGCGTGGCGCTGCATTGCCATCTGCATCTGTTACCAGCTCCATCAATAACACACCATCGACAAAGGTGATTGGCTTGGGGACCCTGACCCCGGCTGCATCCAGCGTTTTCAGTGCGTCTACCTCAGCGTTGAGCCAGGCATTTTCCTGTTCCTTCTGGCCGTAATGGGTTTTTTTGGACATTGCCCGCGCTCTACGACTGTTACGAACATTACGACCTTCCTGATATTGCACCGCTTGTTTGAAGCTGCGATTGGTAGATTCCTTAAAAACCTTGGCGCAACGATGAGTTTCGCCACAGCGCACAACATAAACTTGCGCTTCTTTGCCACTCATTAATTGGCAGATCACCTCATCAATCAAACCGTCGTCCAATAATGACTCTAAACGTTTGGGAACTTTCATATCACCTTTTTAATAAAACAGAACAGTGGTACCGGGAAAATAAGGGCACAAACAATTCAGAGTTGGTTGGTATTGAAGGTCAACTGCAACTGCCCATGAAACTTGCTTAACCAGTATAAACTCAGCCAAGGACTTGCCTTTTTTATATGTGGGTGATTGTAGATTTTTATCGACAGAAAATCACGGCTTTAGCGGTGTTGGTAGTAACAGTTTGTGCAAGCAATGAGAAAAATTATCATTCTGGCCAGCCAGCCAATGGTTAAGGTTAGTCGCTGGAGTTCATTACGGGATATCCTGCTCAATTCTATATTTAAAGGTAATTTTTCCGCATGTTGTTTACATTAAAATCCACCGTAATTCGCAGTACTACAGTCATTTTGCTGTCCCTGCTGGCGCTGAGTCTCTCTGCAATTGGCAATGCCCAGCCAATTACGCCTCAAAACGAAGCTGGTGTTACGGGCGGAAAAACCATCAACATTATTAATCTGCAGGATGACCCTCGTATAGATGGCCTGCTCGACGAAGCGGTGTGGGCAGACGCTGCACTGGTAGATGATTTTCACCAGATGACGCCGGTTGAGTATGCTCAGCCGGGTCAACGTACGGAAGTAAGGTTGTTCTATACCAAGGATGCGCTCTACATTGGTGCTCGTATGTACGAGACCGACCCAAGCCTGATTATCAAAAATGTAATGCGGCAGGGCCAGGGTCTACTCAATGATGACGTGTTCAATCTAGTGCTGGATCCTTACCTAGATCGGCGCAGCGGTTATCTTTTCGAGATCAATCCCAATGGCGTGCGCGTCGAAGGCATTTTTCAAAATGTGTCGCAGGTTGATCGCAACTGGACCGGCATCTGGCAAGCCAAATCCAATGTGGATGAGTTGGGTTGGACTGCTGAATTGCGCATTCCTTTTCAAA
Organism: uncultured Gammaproteobacteria bacterium; assembly: GCA_903844415.1. Classification (GTDB taxonomy): domain Bacteria; phylum Pseudomonadota; class Gammaproteobacteria; order Pseudomonadales; family Pseudohongiellaceae; genus CAILUG01. The sequence goes on along the minus strand of CAIMTR010000070.1, from coordinate 14,679 downwards.
CCATTTCCTTCGATCCGGCGCACACAGATTGGGGTATCAATCTGCGCAGGGTTACGCGGCGCAATAATGAAGAAATGGGTTGGATTTCCCGCAATCGTTTGATGAACCCAAGTATTGCCGGTACCGTCAGTGGCTTTACAGGTTTGCAGCAAGGTTTGGGTTTGGATGTTGTGCCTTATCTAGTGGTGCGCCAGCAAAAAGCTTTCGGGCCGAAAGGTCATACAGATCAGACAGTCGAACCTCAATTGGATATGTATTACAAAGTCACGCCGCAATTAAATGCAGCGCTTACTCTTAATACCGATTTTTCTGCGACAGAAGTGGATGATCGTGCAGTCAATCTGACACGCTTTAATCTTTTTTTTCCAGAACGCCGCGACTTCTTTATTCGTGATGCGGATATTTTTCAGTTCGGCAGAATTGGCAACGGTACTGTATTTGGTCAGGAAGGCAATGATGCTGTACCAAACTCGGCTTTGCAAAACGGCCGCCCGTTTTTCTCGCGCAATATTGGGCTAAGCAATAACGGCGCGCCGGTCGATATCAATGCGGGTGCCAAAGTCAGCGGACGTATTGGCAAATTAAACGTGGGGAGTTTGATTGTGCATCAGGCTGAAGATGAAAGTTCCGCCGTATCTGCGCAGAGTGTTTTTGTGGGCAGAGCGGCGCTGAACGTGCTGCGGGAATCCCAGATTGGCGTAATCGCCACCAAGGGGGATCCGCAAGCCAATATAGATAATAGTCTGGTTGGCGCAGATTTTCGCTACCGCAATTCCAGTTTATCCGGCGGCAAAGTGCTTGAAAGTGAAGTGTGGTTGCAGCAATCGAACACCACCGGTATCACTGGTGAAGATGCTGCCTGGGGTTTTGGTGTGAATGCGCCCAACAGCAATGGTTGGCGTGGTGGTTACACTTTCAAACGTATTGAAAACAATTTCAACCCCGGTATCGGTTTTGTAAACCAAAAAGGTATCGACGATCACGCTCTCGATTTTGGTTTCCGGAAATTTCTGCAAGCAGGTGGTAAGTTTCGCTCAATCTATGCTGGATTTGATGGTTATCGCAACAGTAACACCAATACTGGCGAGCTGATTTCTGCAGTGCAGGACATTCGTATCAACGTTAACACCCAAAGCAATGACGTTATCGCAGGTAGCATTATTCAGCAGCAAGAAGTGCTAAGTCGCAATTTTGTTATCTATCGTGCGTCCGATGGCAAACGTGTTATCACCATTCCTCCCGGCGATTATTCTTTCACCCGGGGTGCTGCTAGTCTTACTTTTGCCGGGCAACGCCAATGGTCTGGCACTATGGGGATAAGCCAGGGCGACTATTATGGAGGCGAAAGTTTGCAAAAGAACTTTGGTGTTTTGTGGCAAATGCGCCCAGGGTACAACTTGCAAGTGCGTTATTCAGAAAACGAAATAACACTGCCCCAAGGCAACTTTGTCGTGCGGCAAACGTCGTTTACTAGTCTGATCAATTTTACTGCCGATCTCACCTGGTCTAATCGCGTTCAGTATGACAATGTTTCCGAAGGTCTTGGCCTCAACAGTCGTTTGTACTGGATACCTGAACCTGGCCGCGAAATGTATCTGGTGCTTAACTGGAACATGACAGATTTAGACAAGGATAAAGATTTTGTGTCGGTTAATTCGGATTTAACACTTAAATACAATTACACGTTTAGATTCTAAAGGGTGCTTTTCGCTTTGCAGCACCTTTTTGGTCAACGTATTCAAAAATCTGTTGCCCTTGCTGGAAATAATCAAATCGAGAGTGAAAAACCGTGTCGTTTTTGAGTATGAAATTGTTTATACCTATTTTTTGTCGTGTTAAGAGACAAGCTTTGCTAGGCGCTCTTGGTGCTCTTAACTTATTGCTGTTATCGGCAGTTGTGCATGCGCAAGAACAGGTTGCAGCAAGCTCCGTATCAGCAGAAAAATCTGTCCAAATTCCCAACCTACCAGGTGCCGTTCAGATAGATGGTGTTCTGGATGATGCAGTCTGGGCACAGGCGGTTTTCATCGAAGATTTTCACCAGTATTTCCCCCAGGATCATGCCGCGCCCACGCAGGCAACTGAGGTTAGGATGTATTACTCCCAAGACGCGCTTTATATCAGTGCCAGAATGTGGGAAACCGATCCTACAACTATTGCTGCACAAGTATTACGGCAGGGCCAGGCGTTGGGAGGTGATGACATTATTGCGATTGTTCTCGATCCTTATCTCGATCAGCGTAATGGCTACCGTTTTGAAGTGAACGCAAACGGAGTGCGCTGGGATGGCTTGTTCCAAAATATTAATGATGTAGAAGGAAACTGGGACGGTATTTGGGAAGCAGCCAGCGCCCGTTCGGAGCAAGGTTGGACAGTGGAAATTAGAATCCCGTTCCAGACTATTTCATTCGACCCCAGCATAAACACTTGGGGCATAAATTTTAATCGTGTGCGGCGTCGCAATAATGAAAGTATTGCCTGGGTAAGCCGCAATCGCGAAGTCAATCCCAGTATTGCCGGCACCATGACCGGGCTGTCTGGCATGAAACAAGGGCTGGGCCTGGATGTTGTGCCGTCTTTATCCATGTCGAAACGTCGCAAATTTGGTCCCGGCAGTTTTAGCGAAAACAATTATGAACCTTCTCTTGATGTGTTCTACAAAATAACGCCACAGCTCAATGCTGCCCTTACTATCAATACCGATTTTTCTGCCACTGAAGTGGATGATCGTCAGGTTAACCTGACGCGATTTAATCTATTTTTTCCGGAGAAAAGAGACTTTTTTCTGCGTGATGCTGATATTTTCGAATTTGGCCAGATTGGCAGTGGCGGCTTCAATCAAACTTCGGGCGTGGGTTCGCCAGCGACTCCTACACCCGCGCGCCAGAATGCTCGACCATTTTTTTCTCGCAATATTGGCTTGAGCAGTACGGGTACACCAGTGGATTTAAGTGCAGGCGCAAAACTGAGTGGGCGTATTGGTGATTGGAACTTGGGTACCTTGCTGATTAGTCAGGATGAATCGGTGAATACTGGCGTAGCAGCGCAAAACATTTTTGTGGGTCGCGGCGTGTTGAATGTACTCAACGAATCTCAAGTGGGTTTCATCGTTACAGATGGCGATCCGCAATCGAATCTCAACAGTACTCTGGTAGGCACAGACTTTCGTTATCGCAATTCAAATCTGCCCGGCGGTAAAACAGTGGAAGGCGTGGCATTCATTGAACAGACTAATACTACCGGTTTGCAGGGTGCTGATTCTGCCATGGGATTTGGCATCAACTATCCCAACACGTCGGGCTTGCAGGGTTATTACAATTACAAACGAGTGGAAGAAAACTTTGCACCGGCAGTTGGTTTCGTTAATCGCACCGGAGTAGTGGATCATGGTTTAAATGTAGGTTATCGACACTTCTTGAAGCCAGGTGGTTTTTTTCGCTCGACACTGGCAGCTTTCGATGGTTACCGGGCCGAAACTATGCGAAACGGTCGAGTTAGTTCGCAAAATCTAGGTTTGCGTTTTTCTATCAACGATAACCAAGGTGATACCACCTTGATTCGTATAACCGCTAATCGCGAAGTTCTGTTGACGCCTTTTACGATTAACCGTTCTTCAGATGGCTTAAACCGAGTCACTCTCCCGGCCGGTGAGTATTCTTTCAATGAAGGATTTTGGGCTTTGCAGATGGGTGGGCAGCGTAAAATAACGGCCAATGTTTTTGTTACCGGTGGTGAATATTACGATGGCAGCCACTTTAATCGCAGAGGCAACATTACCATTCGCCCCAACCGTAGTCTCAGTTTTGAAATTGCCTATACGGAAGATGATATTGAATTGCCTTATGGTGATTTTAGCGTGCAACAAATTAGCCTCACTTCGCAGCTGTCGATTTCATCAACCGTGGCGTGGAGCAATCTTGTTCAATACGATAATGTGTCGGAGGCGATGGGCATCAATAGTCGTCTGCACTGGATTCCCAAAGCTGGCCAACAAGCATTTCTGGTGCTTAACTGGGGGCTGACCGATGCTGACAAAGACAACAGTTTTGATTCAACCATTGCGGATTTGTCACTCAAGTTCAATTACACCTTCAGATTTTGATCGATGTATAAAACTTACTCTCTAAGTTCAGCTTCCGCCTTTGGTAAGGTTGTTACCGCTGTTGTTGCCGCTGTTGCTGCGAATGTTGTTGCGACTCCGGCCATGGGACAGGAAATTGCTAATGCCCCCGCGCTCGTGCAAAAAATAGTTAATGCAGTGCGCGTAACAAGCAAACCCGTGATTGATGGCAAGATGGACGAAGCAATATGGCAACAAGCTGTGCCTATTACCGACTTCCACCAGATTCGCCCCGGTGATGGCACTACTCCTTCCGAAAAAACTGAAGTTTATGTACTCTATGATGATGATGCTCTCTACATCGGCGCACGTATGGCCGATAGCGATCCAACCTTAATTGCAGCACCCACCATCCGCCATGGCCAGGGATTGGGGGGTGATGATCGGTTAGTGGTGATCCTCGATCCCTTCAATACCCAGCGCACCGGTTATCGTTTTGAGACCAATCTCAATGGTGTGCGTCACGATGCCTTGTATCAAAGTGTCAGTGCGTTTTCGAATGACTGGTCTACCATCTGGGATGTTGCCTCAGCACCAGACGAAAACGGCTGGATTGCCGAGTTGGAAATTCCGTTTAAATCCCTGCCGCTCGATCCGAACACCCAAGCCTGGGGTTTTAATTTTGGCCGAGGCATTCGCCGTCGTGGTGAAGAAATGGCCTGGGTAAGTTACAACCGCACGTATAACCCTAGTATTGCTGGCACGATGACTGGGATCAGTAAAGTCAATCAAGGGCTGGGGCTTGATATTGTGCCTTCATTTTCTCTTAACCAGAATAAACGGTTTGTAGCCAATAGCAGTGACAGTAGCGTCAATCCTTCGCTGGATATGTTTTACCGGCTTACACCGTCGCTCAATAGTGCACTCACCATCAATACTGATTTTTCCGCTACCGAAGTCGATAACAGGCAGGTGAACCTGACCCGTTTCAATCTTTTCTTTCCAGAAAAACGCGACTTTTTTCTCAATGATTCGGATCTGTTTCAATTTGGCAATATAGGAGGCAATGCGAACAGTGCGGTCGCACGTGGTGCGAGCGAAAATGCCAGGCCGTATTTTTCCCGTAAATTAGGGCTAAGCCAAAGTGGAGCCCCCGTGGATATAAACTATGGTGGCCGGATCAGTGGCCGCTTGGGGCGTTGGAATGTCGGTACTCTTGCCATCAGGCAAGACGCGTTTAAAAATGTCGCCGCCTCCAATCTCTTTATTGGTCGCGTGTCGGCCAATGTGCTGGAAGAATCGAGCGTGGGATTTATTGTCACTGACGGCAACCCAACGGCCAATATTGACAACTCGTTGTTTGGTGTAGATTTTCGTTATTTGAATACCAGATTGGCGAGCGGCAAAACCATAGAAAGCGATGCGTGGTATCAAGTATCCAACACACCCGGTTTGAGCACTGATAATGCTGCTTATGGCTTTGGTTTACGTTCGCCCAACAACACCGGTTTACGGGCTGGTTTGGGGTTCAAGGAAGTGCAGCGTAATTTCAACCCTGCCATGGGTTACATCAACCGCACCAACATTCGAGATTATTCTGCTGATGCAGGCTACACCCATTATTTCATCAACAATATTTTCCAAACTGCCTATGTCGGCATGGATGCACAGCGTATCAATGGGTTGGACGGTGGTCTGCAAAGCGAAGTGTTGGCATTCCGATTGCTGGAGCTGGAAGCGAATACCCGTGACAAGTTTGGCTTGAAATATCAGCAGAACAAGGAAGTAGTACTCGCCCCGTTTACGATTTATTCCGAGCAGGGTAGACAGGTTCAGGTACCTGCCGGTCGCTATGCGTTTGATGAAATCAGTGTTGGCATCGGTACCGGTAACCAACGCAAATTTTCGAGTAGCCTGAGTTACTCCACGGGTGATTTTTACAATGGTAAACGTAGCAACATTGGCGGTTCCTTGAACTGGGTGCAATCTCGTAATTTTGTAATGTCAGTGAGTCAAGATTGGAACAACATTGAGCTGCCGCAGGGCGCTTTCATTACCCGTCTCAGCAGCCTCTCAGCCCAAGTGGCTTTTTCGTCAGACTTGTTTTGGGTAAGCCTATTGCAATACGATAATGTTTCGGAAGAAATTGGTATCAACACCCGTCTGCAGTGGGTTCCCAAGGCCGGTCAAGAAGGATTTCTGGTGCTCAATTACAATATGCAGGACAAGGACAAAGACAATATATTTAAGGCAGCAACAGCAGATTTGAGTTTGAAGTTTAAATACACCTTCAGATATTGAAGGCGCCGCAGCTGATAAGCGTCAGCTGTATCATGTTTATTTTTGGCCTTGGCAAGCAGCAAGGTAGTCGCGAATGTACTAAGGGTTCACACGATTAGCTAATAATTTTGCGGAGATTGCTGGCATGAATAATAAGAATATGTTGCTGCTGGGTATTGTTTTTTCTGGCCCTATACTGGGCAGTACGTGTGATGAATTACGGTCACTGGCACTCACTAACGTTACGCTAACTGCGGCACAGCTTTTACCGGCAGGCGACTACCAGCCACAAGTGCCAGGGGCAACACTCACCCTTCCGGCCCATTGCCGTATTGCTGCAGTGCTCGCGCCTTCCAGTGATTCGCATATCGAAATGGAACTTTGGTTACCGGATAGCAACTGGAACGGAAAGTTTCTAGCGCTGGGCAATGGGGGCTGGGCGGGCTCCATCAGTTATTCAGCCATGGCCTCTGGTTTGAAAGCAGGTTATGCAGTGGCATCCAACGATACTGGGCACAAGGGTGGCAGCGCCGCGTTTATGGTGGGGCATCCAGAAAAACTGGTGGATTTTGGTTATCGATCCATGCACGAAATGGCGGTGCAATCCAAACTCATTATTGAACGTTTTTATGAACGGCAGCCTGCACTTTCCTATTATGAAGGATGTTCCACCGGTGGTCGGCAAGGGTTGATGGAAGCCCAGCGTTATCCGGAAGATTTTGATGCCATTATTGCGGGTGCGCCGGTCAACAATCAGTTCAATCTCAATCTTGCTCAGATGCAAGGTATGGTGTCGGTACTCAAAGATCCGTCTTTGTATTTGCCGCCGGATAAAATTCAGTTGTTGCATGCAGCAGTACTTGCACAGTGCGAAGCCAACGATGGTGTTAAAGACGGCTTTCTGAATAATCCTTTGGCTTGTGATTTTGATCCTACAGTATTGCAATGTAAGGACGGCGCTGCCACGGGGGCTACCACTGCTTGCCTGACCGCCCGCCAGGTTGAATCTGTCCGCCGTGTCTATGCGCCAGTAGTGTTAAGCAGCGGCACAGAACTTTATCCGGGCCATGCGCTGGGTTTTGAGCTGGGCTGGCGTATGCTCGATCAAGGTGACTTGCCAAGCCCCTTACAGTCTGATGTAGTCAGCTATATAGCGCATGAAAATCCAGCTTGGGACTGGCAAAGTTTTGATCTGGAAAGTGATGCCCGGCTGGTACTAGCTCGTGCACATGATGTCACTTCTGATGATCCTGATCTGAGTGCCTTCAAGGCGCGGGGTGGTAAATTACTGATGTACCATGGCTGGAATGATCCGGGTCCAGCCCCCGCCAATTCCATCGCTTATTATGGGCGGGTGCTCCAAACATTAGGTTCAGATCAGAGTGACTGGTTGCGTTTGTTTATGATGCCTGGCATGGGGCATTGTCGTGGTGACATCGGCCCGGATCAGGCCGACTTTCTCACTGCGCTGGATCAATGGCGTGAGCAGGGTGTGGCTCCCGCCACAATTACTGCAACACGTGTACGAGATGGCCGCGTCGACATGAGTCGGCCTTTGTGTCCCCATCCCCAGGTGGCAACTTGGATGGGCACGGGCAATCCCGACGATGCGGATTTTTATGAATGTACAGCGCAATAACTTAAGATTTATTAACCCATGAAGTGTATTTAACTATGAACGGAAAAATTGGCTTTGAAGAACATTTTGCAATACCCGAAACCTTGGAAGAGACTCGTAACTTTGCCGGTGACGGTGGTATCTGGAATCAGTTTACCCGCCAGATACTCGATCTGGGTGATGAACGTCTGGAGCATATGGACAAGAGTGGTATCGAGCTGGCATTGCTGTCACTCAATGCGCCGGGACTACAGGCCATCCTGAATGCGGACGAAGCGATGCGGGTTGCGCAGATTAGCAATGACCGCATGGCCGCGGCTGTGGCTGCACATCCAAGTCGTTATGCTGCGCTTGCAGCCTTGCCCATGCACGATCCGGATGCGGCCGCTAGAGAACTTACCCGTTGTGTGAAAGAACTCGGCTTCAAAGGTTGTCTGGTGAACGGCTTTCAACAAGTAGACCATCCTGAAAATGCCAAGTATTACGATATGCCTGAATATCGCAGCTTTTGGGCCACAGTGTCGGAGCTCGACGTGCCGTTTTATTTGCATCCGCGTATGCAGATCCAGTCGCAGGCCAAGAACTATGACGGTCATCCATGGCTGATGAGTGCGCCCTGGGGTTTTGCGGTGGAAACCTCCATTCATTCATTACGCTTGTGTGGTTCCGGCTTGTTTGACTTGTACCCTAATCTCAAGATATGCATTGGTCATCTGGGCGAAAATATTCCGTTCGGGTTGTGGCGCATTGATGCCAGACTCCGTTTTTCTGCGCGTGGTTACCGCGGCAAGCGACCACTAGGCGATTATTTCCGCGATCATTTCCATATCACCACCAGCGGTAATTTCAATGATCCGGCCTTACGCTGCACTTTGGACACTATTGATAACGATAAGATTTATTTCTGCTCTGACTATCCGTTTGAAAAGATGGAAGAAGCGTCCACTTGGTTTGATAACACTAACGTAATTACCAAAGAACAGAAAGTTAAAATGGGTCGCACAAACGCCATTAAACTGTTTAAGCTTGATCTGAAATAATTTTTGTACGGTGAGTCCTAAATTCTTGTGGATGCAAGGCAATAACCGGAGCAATAATCGTAGCAATAAAAAAGGGGCAAAATAATTTTCGCCCCTTTTTTTTAAAGCAGTTTTATAAGTTGTTTAATTTACATCTTGTTTACTACAACCTTCCCACTCTTTATTACCAGCGTAACATTCAATAAATCATAAAGATCTGTCAGCGGATCGCCGTCTAGCATGACGATATCAGCGACCTTGCCGGCCTCCAGAGTGCCAATTTCAGTTTCCAAGCCAACCGCTGTGGCGGTATTGATGGTCAGAATTTTCATGATATCCAGCGGTGAAAACGTCAGGTGCAGTGCTTTTAATTCATGTGCAAAAGTATCTCTGGGCAAAAACGAAGTATCGGTGCCGTAGCCGTACACGATACCGGCTTCCCACAATAATCGCGCATTTACCGGCCCTTGTCCGGCGCTGCTGAGAGTATTCCAGGGATAGGGCTGGGCATCCCTGAAGATGGGTAGATTATTGGCATCATAAAACGGCACGAAAGTACCCAAGGTTGATGTCATGGGAATGCCAGAACTGGCAATAGTTTGTGCTTGGGCTTCCGTTAATTGACCAATATGCGGGGTATGCACCAACAAATCAGGGCGCGTCTGAATGACGGCGAGTGTATCTTCTACTGAAACGGCGTGAACAATAGCGGTAAGTCCCAGCCGATGGGCTTCTTCCACCATAACAGTAAGTGTGTGTATTTCGGGGCCATTCGGGGTGACTGTAACTACCGTTTTTACCATGTCATAACCGGCATCTTTGATACGTTGCACACCGGCTATGGTGTCGGCATCAGGTATTGCGCCTGCAGCTACGGTCGGCCGTGCGGGTGGACGCGAAACATCAGTACGCGCTGGATCACCGGTAAAATCGCTAGGTGCAGGAATCGCCACCGGCATAAAAGCACCGGAAAGAATACGTGGTCCAACCATTTCGCCAGCGGCCAGCATCCGGCGTAGTTCCAGTATTTGGGGGGCATCGATGGCCGACAGTATCGTGGTGAAACCAGCATCCAGAAACTCCTGCATATTGGCTGCAGCCCTTTCGGCCATCCATTGGTCGGGATTACCTTCTATAAGATGGCGATGCCCTTCGATAAAGCCAGGCATTACCGTTTTGCCCTGAGCATCAATCACCATGGCCCCGGGCACGGTGCTGGCGCCTTCACTGACTGAAATTATCAGCCCATCCTTAATAACCACAGATCCTTGCTCAAATACCCTGCCGGTGCCATCAATAATATGAGCATTATTGATAACAAAGGAGCCCTCATCGAGGGGCGCGGCTACAACAGGATTTGGTTGCACAGGGGCTGGTTCTGAGCAGGCTGTCAGCAACACGGTGAAACTCAACAGCAATGTAATTAGCGATTTCAATTTGTGGGTCTCCTGTAGTTTGATAAGGTTTATTCAATTAATACGTGCGGGCGAACATACCACATAACGCTGTTTTTTGGGCAGCGTTGGTATGGTGTTTTGAAAAATTGGTCTATATACTTTTAGGAGTTTAGAAAAGTGGTATTGGCTTTGTAAAAAGTCTAGTGGTTGAGTCTGGGCTTGCTTTGGACTCTGGGGTTCACCATGAATCTGTGCATACAAGGAATATGCTAATTTCGAATTTAATCAATCGCTAACAATTAGAAGAATAATAAACAGCAGAGAGTGTATATGAAAAATAAAATTTGGTGCCTGCCAGTGTTTGTGCTGGCTACTTTTTTCGGTCAGACAGTAGTTGCCCAGAAGACAGCAGTTATAGGTTTTACCAGTGTAGGACGTGCTGCGCCACTCGCCGCAGACATCAATGAATATCCAATGGTCGGTGCAACAACGCGGGTACTTATCCCAATAGGAGCACCGCGTGATCCAAACGCCTTTACTGGAACAGCGCGTAACGGGGAGTCGCCGCCAGGCATCGAACCACTCCCGATTGACATGTTCAGTTCCAAAGATTTTTACAAAGATCGCGCGCTTTGGACAGATCCACGTTATTTCCGCTGCAACAGCTCAGCGGCAATGGAAGACTTGTGGGGCGGTAGTGGCCAAGGGTTGATTGGAGATAACCCGCCGTTGTCTGCGCCATGGGGGGTTTGTGATCGTGACTACCCCCGCGAGGCCATTGTGAGCCCGTATAAGTTTGCTACCGCACAAGCACATTACGAGGCGCTCATGGCGGAAACGCGCCAACGCGGTGGCCCTACCAAACATACCTACGCCACTGTGCCAGGTGAATGGTCAGGTGTTTACATGCATCCCGGCCGTACCCCAGACGGACAGTATTGGTACCGCGGGCGGCATGTGCAGATACCCACAGTATTGTCTTTGCTTACCCCAGAATATCAAACGCGGTTTGTGCAGGAGGCCTACCATCACGGCAATACCAATGCAGCGCAGTGGCCTTCACAATATTGCTGGCCAGAAGGCTTCATGCGACGCTGGCATGAGGCTGCGGTGTGGGAGCACTACATTATGGTTACCCCTGACATGGTGCAAATCATGGCGGGTGTAGCCCGTAATTTTATTACTAACATCCACATTGGACGCGAGTTCAATATGGAAGGTGCGGTACCTCGTCTGGGTGCTGACGTGCCACGTTGGTATGGTGAAACGATTGGCTTCTGGGATAACGATACTCTTATCACCTGGACCTCCAATATTCAGGGCTGGAAAGTACACTCAGCTCCTGAATATTCCAACTTTTTACAAACTATCGAAATTTATACGCCCAACCGTGATGCTGCGGGTAACTTCCTTGGACTCAATCACGAAGCAATTTTTTATGATCCCGAGGCGTTAGTGGAGCCTATTCGTATTGTGCGTAACTACGTGAAACAAAGCGGTTTTGACACGGGTGATCCCTATGTTTTTATTGAATGTGTGCAGTCCATTTTTCCGATTGATGGTAAAGCTACACCGGTTTCACCGGGTAACGTGATTGAATACGAAGTGCCTGATATGTATGGACGGCCATGGGCAAGAATATGGGAAAAATATTTTGAACAAGGCATGGAGAAACAGAAAGAAGCTGATATTTTCAGCTTTCCTTAAATAGGAGTCAGGGCCTTAATTAATGCTCTGGATCACACACTAATTGACTGCAGTCGGGTTGTAAGTGGACTGGATTGCTAAGGAGACACTTGAAATGATTACAAAAAGAAAAATTAGCTTGGCATTAGCGACCACACTAGCGGCAGTTACGCTGTATGGCCCAACGGTGCAAGCACACCATTCGTTTGCGATGTACGATATGAAAGCGTTGAAAGTTTTTACTGGGGTTGTCACCCGCATTGACCCGGCTCCCAATCATTTGCAAATCTATTTTGCGCCGATGAATGCTGAGCATAACAATGTGGAACGTGATGCTGCGGGCGAACCCATTGTCTGGGCTGTAGAGATGACAGGCTCCGCGCAGATGGCTCGGCAAGGTGTATCGGTAAATTCTTTTCCGCCCGGCACAGTGTTCAGTGTTGCCTTACATCCGCTGCGTAATGGCGAAAATGGAGGTACCCGTCAAGGCGGCCTCTTCCAATGTCCTGAGCGTATGCCGCCTGCGCCTGGCATGTATTGTGATTCTGTAGCGGGTCACATAGCCATTGGCGACGAGCCATTGGCATTAGTGGCAGAATAAGACACGCTTAACTTAAAAGGTCACTGCTCGCGCGTCTTCCATGATCAACTCATGGTATACGGGCAGGGACCAGCCTGCTTGCTCTTGTGCGGTGAGATTTTCTTCAAACAGCCGCACATAGTTATCTGTATTGCCATACAACTGCCGCAATTTATCCTGCGAAAAATCTGTTTCCCACATGGATAAGCGGCATAAAATCCCCACTGTGCTCGTTGCTGTATTTTCGTTGCCGGCTGTGTATTTGGTGACTGGCACATCAACATAAGGATTACGAATACCACCCTGCGGATTGCCGTGTTCATCCAATACCATCAACGAGCCATCGTTGCCAATATTACGATCAAGCAACACACGCTCGGCTCTAGGCGGGATTATGCCTTTATCAACCCATTGCAACAGATGATGCAAACCCACCGAAAAATAAGGCTCCAGTGGAAAAGTGGTGATCGGTTTGGTGCATTGATCAGCAGTCATCCGCGGATTGTTGCGTGCCATTAGGTGGCCCATGCCGACGAATTCATAATTTCGATATTGGCTGCCAGGCTCATCACTGTCTTGCTGCGCTGTTGCCACATTCTGGAATTCATGTTGGGTGGGCAGTTGAATCATGGGCACATCAACCGGGGCGATGTTCGTACCATTGGAGGTTGGCATAAAACCATCGTAAATATTTTCCATTTGGGCGGTTTTAAAAATTTTGTGGGCAGGTAAATAACCTACCAGAATTGCGGAAGACGCGGACGTTCCAAACATTATCATCTTGCGTAAATTCAAATCGGCAATTGGGCTTTGGTCGCTTTTAATTAATGCGCCAGCCTGTGCCAGAATTTCATTAACCTGATTGGCCGCAACATTCATGTCGCCGTAGCGCGCTGGGTTGAAAACTTTGATCGGATCCAGCCCCAGTGTGGTTATTTCAACGGCAATGTGTCCTGCATCCATCAGGTAAACCGAATGGTGCTGGAAGGCGTGAGCCTGCCCGGCTGGATGCATGGCTTCCGCCACTACCAAACCGCTAAATTTACTATCGTCTGCAGGTTGGCGAACCACAAGTCGTGTTTTGTAAGGTGCGCCCGCAGCAGTGCCAGCTATAACGTATTCATTTACCTCATAGGAATAATGCGCCATATCGTAGCCAGGCCATTGTGATGTCGATGAATCGAAGCTGGGTCCTGCGCCAGTATTAGCGCTGAGTACTGGCAGGCTGACGCGGGTGGGTTCAGCAGGTAAATTTGTTGGAGCGGCAACTGGGGGCTGCGCTTGAGTTGAACTTACTAACACAATAAATAACACCAATGCAGCTTTGGATTTGTACAAAAATCTTTGCATAGTAATGCCCCTTATTTTTTAGTTTTAATTAAGGTCTTGGGATAAAAAATGTCGACAAATTTATTGGTATTTTCTATGGGCAAGTTATGGAGCCATGCTCTTACTAAGCATGGCGGTGGAAAGCTTCGTTGTTGGGAGTATGGTCCCCGGCGAGCCAGCGTTTTAATTCGTGGTGAGCTTTGGGCAGAACATCGGCGTTAATGTTGTCTACATCGGGGTGATCGGTGCAAAATTCCACGATCATGTCGTCGGGGTCGATGACATACAACGATTTGCAATAACCATGTTCCAGCACGTAATGTTTTTGCGGATCGTAGGAAGCAGCTTTTAGTTTATTTAGTAAGAAGTTTTGGTGGTCTGCATCTACCTTCAAGGCGATATGGCGAAAACCAGACATTGGCAATGGCGGACCGAATTCCTGCTGGTCATCCGCATCGGCAAACTGGAAGAAAGCCAGCGCACTGGCATCCTGGAGCCCAAAGAAACAATGGCAATACACACGATCTTTGCCAAACAGATCGGTTCTTTCGCACCAGGTTGCCAATAAAGGCATACCCAGCATATCTTCATAAAATGCCCGAGTTTGCTCCAGATTTTTTACTACATAAGCGTTATGGTGCAGGCGTAAAGGTAGTTTATTCATGGGGCAATCCTCGAGTAGATTATTATTGTTTGGGCATTACTGGTGA
>CAIMTR010000069.1 GCA_903844415.1 uncultured Gammaproteobacteria bacterium | reverse complement strand
TGTTCATGCTGATGTCAGTGTTGCCTGTGTTGGCCCAAGCGCAAGCCATTACAGTTCTGGGCAGTGGTGAAGATGCGCGCACCTGTTCGCTGGCAGCGGAAACAGCAGCTGCGACGGTAAGTTCCTCAATGGCAGTGGTTGACATCTGCACCCGCGCACTCGAACACGGCAGTCTTAACGTGACTGATCAAGCGGGCACTTATGTCAACCGTGGCATCATATTGACTGCTCTTGAACGTAGTCAGGAAGCGCTGATTGACTACAATCGCGCCATGAAATTGATGCCGAAAATGCCCGAGCCTTATGTCGGTCGTGGCAATATTAATTTTTTGGGTGGTAGTTTTGAGTTAGCGGTCGAAGACTACAACAAAGCTTTAGAGCTCAACATCAGTCGGGATCATATCGTGTATTTTAACCGCGCAATGGTGTACGAAAAGCAGGGAAAAATCGGTGCGGCTGAAGCTGATTATCGGCATGCATTGCAACTGCAACCGGGCTGGTCCTTGCCGCAGGAAAAGTTGGATCGACTCTCTGCACCCCCTCAACCCTAAGCAAGAAATACTGCCATTGAACACTGTATCCAACGAAGCACCGAGCTTTCGGCTGCAGAAGTTAGCAACTTTCGGGTTGTAATCAATCTGGCAGATATGCCATCTGGATACTGCGATGTGCTGATGCGAGGAATTCGGCAGCAGGACCATATTCGGTTTCAAAAGCCCGTAAGGGATTCTGTGCCACGATATCATCGTAGCCCATACCGATGTTCAGTTGCTCGGCGAGTGTCAGGTGTAATTCGGTGTACATGTTGCGCATGCGCATCAGTTTCGTGCCGTTGGTGACGGGGCCATGCGCCGGTATCACAACGGTATCTGCGCTGACGATCGAGCATAGTTTGTCGTAGGCTTGCATAAGTGCTCCCATCCACGCGCCTTGGCGAATGTCGAGCACTGGCCACTGCCCTACTGTTACTGGGCCACCACACACCAGCGTATCGAGGATCGGGAAATACAGGAATAGATCGCCGTTGGTGTGCGCAGCAGGCAAATAACCATAGATGATTTCCTGCCCGGCGAATTTCATACGGCCATCACCGCGCATGGTCTGGCTCGGAATGCCAGCAGTGGCCAGCGGACCATAGCGACCTTCGTAGTTCCAAGAAAACACTGAGTTCTGCAGACACATCTTCGTGTTTTCGTGGGCGATGATGATTCCGCCGGCAGCGCCAATACGTTCGTTGGAGCCGGTCTGTTCCGGATGAAAATGGGTGTTGATAAGCGTATGGACTCGCTCTTTCCCGGTCAGCTTGAACACACTTTCCAGCAGGGCATCCGAATGCTCGGCAAGACCGCCATCGATCAGCAGCGGACCATCCTCATTCATCCCTGGGATCACGACGACATTGCCGCCTGCACCCTGCAACAACTTGGCGTAACCCAGGTCAGTGCTGGTAATTGTGGCAGGAGTTGATTGCGCCATTACCGGCGCTACAAGACTGCTGCCCAGCGTGGCGGCACTTAGTGAGCGGATACCAACATCCAAAAAAAACCGGCGGGATAAAGTGTGTTTCATGATGCTCATCTTGATGTTCTTCGTGATGCTCTACATGAGAGCCTTATCTTATTGATGATCAAAGGAACCTGGCACCAAGGCATTCAGTTCTGCTGCCGGATCGAGCGGAAATACGCTCCACGGATAGTAGAAAGGGGGGCCAACGTTCGGCCAATAAGGCGTTGCGTCTAGTTCTACCGTTGCCCCAAGAGCACGCAACTGATCCGCCAATGCAATATTGGGCGGACGACGCATCTGTAGGAAAGCTATCTGGTTGCGGGACATGGCGTGGTCAAGCGCCGTGAGGCCGTCATGGTCCATTCGATTGATATCAGCCCCATGCGCTACCAGGGCTGCAATCATCTGGCCATTGCCGGCGCGTACCGCGTAGTGCAGCGGTGTGCCGCCACGAGTGCGTTGCAAATGATGATGCACGGCTGTCACGTTGGGGTCAGCGCCGGCGGCAATCAGCAAATCCAGCGCGGCCAACATTTGTTCAGAATCTCCGCGTGCACCAGCCAATGCGGACACCGGTGTTTGCAGGTCGGCTTGGGGCAGATTGGCTTGGGCGCCGTGCTCTAGCAACAAACGGATAACATCTAGATCACCATTGCTGGCCGCCACGATCAACGGTGTTGTGCCACGGGTAAGCGGACCGCCACGCGTCTTGGACGGGCGATTAAAAAGTTGCATGTTGACATTGGCGCCTTTGTCCACAAGCAGTTGCACTACAGCAAGCCCGCTTGTTTCGTTCAAGGGCTGATTAGGGCCCGCGCCGGATTCCTTGCGCCGTGATACCGCGGCTAGCAAAGGTGCATGGCCAAACGAATCCCATTGTTGGATATCGGCACCGGCCTCGATCAACTGTTTTGCGATGTCCCAGCGACTGTTAACAACGGCCAGCAGCAAAGGTGACACACCTTCAGGATCAGGCTTGTTCATGTCCACACCATGATCGATAAGAGTCTGGACACAGGCAAAGCAGTTTTCACGGGTGGCGTACATCAATGGTGTTAACCCACCGGCATCAAGGTTTTTGGCGCGGCCTTCCTTCGTTACATGCCGCGGGTAATCCCGGGCAATGGATTGGGCATTTATGTCGGCACCCTTGCCAATGAGATACTCGAGCATGGCAGGTTGCTGGCGAGCTGCCGCCCACATTAGTGCTGTTTGCAGTCCCCACTGCTCGCGCGCGTCGACGGTGGCACCATGGTCAACCAGCAAGGTGGCGGCAGCAACGTTACCCGTGCGCGCGACCAGCATGAGCGCAGTCTGTCCTTCGGGGTTCGCTGAATCCGGATCAGCGCTGGCATCTAGTAGTAATTTCAGCAACTCGACATTAGCCACTTCCGCGGCGAGTTGCATTGGGTTTGCCCCATAGTTGTTTGCTAGGTTTACATCTGCTCCGTCAGCGATGAGACGCTGAACACCTTCGACATCACCGTCGTAGACAGCCCACTGCAACGCGGTACTGCCATCAGGCCCGCGCCAGTCCACACCAGCATCGGCCGGGGCTTCGATTGCGAAGCCACTGCCGGCACCGCCGATAGCGAGTGCTAGGCTCATACTCTGTATGATTTTGCGCATGGGCTTCATGTTTACACTTCCGAGAAAGGGCCGGGGCTGTCGGCGAAGGTGTCTACCTGTACACCGGCACGATCGAGCATAGTGTGCAGCAGCTGTGCATGCGGGGTGTCCTGCGGATACGCCAGATGCTGGCCACCTTTTATGCCGCCACCCTTGCCAATCAGAACTGAAGGCAACGGGTCATTGTTGTGCAGGTCGCTGTTGCTCATGTTGCTGCCGAATAGGATGATGGACTGGTCGAGGATTGAACCTGCGCCATCCTGTATGTTCTTCAGGCGCTCCGCGAATTTAGTGACACGCTCAGTCTGGTAACGTTGTACCCGCACCAGTTTCTCGTAGCTGGATTCTTGGTTTTGGTGATGCGAAAGTGGATGGAAGGCTTCGTCCACGCCGACGTTGGAAAAGACACGCATGCTGGCCTCCTTGATCATGCGCATCGAGGCCACGCGAGTCTGGTTGTTCTGGAATGCAAGAGCCATCATCTCAAATTGTATGTCCAGTAATTCGTTGAAGTCATCCGGTGGCCCAAGCGGTGCGTCAGGCAGTGCGCTCAGTTCACGTGCACCGTCTTCCAATTTTTGGATGCGGATTTCAATTTCACGCACCGAATCCAAGTAGTTGGTGACCAAGATGCGGTCGGCTGGATCTAGTTTGCGATTAAGACTGTTAGTGGCTTCCATCACATAATCGAGCAGACTGCCTGAGTGACCCAAAATGGCGATGCGGTCATCGTAGTTATCTCCTTGTCCGAACATCGTGTAGAACACTTTGCGTGGATTGCCTTCCAGCGGCAGCGACTGTTGCGGTGTACGATAGTTGATAGCACCGCCGGGCTCGCCACACAGTTCTAACGAAGCCAACGCTGTGCTTGTGCCCAATACTCTGGCGGCTAACTGGTCGGCTGACATGCCGCGGGTGCCGTCGGCAGAGCGATCACGAGCATCCGGCGCTACGCAGGACAACCAGGTTTCCTCGATGATGCCGTGTGGGTTGCTGCTTTCCCCGCCTTTGTTGCGTAGACCGCTGACAACTGTGACGTATTCATTCAGGCTTTCCAGCGGTTTCAGAATGGGTGAATACTCGAAGCCGGTACCGGTTTGCTGCGGCACCCAGTATTTCATTACGGCGCCATGCGGAAAATACACATAGGCTAGGCGTGTGTTGGGGGCAGCAGCAGTTTGCGCCAGCGCAGTAGATGCTGGAATCATTGCATCGAGCAGTGGCAAGGAGATAGCTGCCCCCGCACCTTTGAGCAGGATACGTCTTGAGAGGTGTTTTTTGCTGATGAACATGGTCGCGATCCTCTGGTCAATTCACACTGTAAGTTTTTACAAAGAAGCTTGTTGTGGCGCAGACTCGTCTTGTGAGGTGGACAACTGCTCGCGCATCAGGAATGCATTGCTGAGCACTATGTTGTAAACCATGGCT
>CAIMTR010000068.1 GCA_903844415.1 uncultured Gammaproteobacteria bacterium | reverse complement strand
CTTGCTACTGTGCCTGACATTACTACAGCAGAATACCGCACTATGTTTAAGCAAATTGCCGATCTGAATTGGCATGTGCATTTACATGTAGAAAGCAAACATATGTCGGTATTGTTACCTCTGCTGGAAAATGCTGGACCAAATATCGTGATTGATCATCTAGGTCGCCCGGCGGCCGCCGATGACATCAACTGTGCTGGGTTTAGAGCGATTGTTAAATCAGTTGCAGCTGGAAAAAGTTGGATCAAAGTAAGTTGTGCTTATCGCATTGGCGTAAGAGCCGCACAGCATTTGCAAGGGTTTTTACAGGAACTCGGCCCCGATCAAATGTTTTGGGCGAGTGACTGTCCATTTGTGGGTCATGAAGGCACTCTTACTTATGCACAGTCAATCTCTTGGCTGACGGGACAGGTGACGGAAATAAATGATTTGAAAAAGATGTTTAGCACTAATGCATTGGCGTTTTATTTCGGTCTTACATCCTAATCCCAAGCTTCCTGCGCAAGCCTCAGTCTGTTTTTTCCAGATTGTAGGAAGTCTCGTGGCGAGTTCTCTCCAGTTGCAATAGTTGTGCTTTCAATTGCAGCCCACCCGCATAACCCGTAAGTGAGCCATTGCTGCCTATCACCCGATGACAGGGAATAAACAGGGCTACCGGGTTTTGGCTAATGGCGTTGGCAACGGCACGCACTGCAGTAGGCTTGCCAATGCCAGTTGCAACTTTTGCATAGGAGGCTGTGGTTCCATACGCGATGGTTTGCAAGAACTGCCATACGGTGAGTTGGAATGGTGTGCCTTGCAGTGTGTAACTTAAATCAAAATCCGGATTAAGACCTTGGAAATACCGGTCTAAAATATTTATGGCATGACTGAATGGTGTTGCATGAGAAATCCAGTCGGTAGCAATAGGCAGTGGCTTTTTTCCGTCTTGGAAATTGAGCATGCAAAGTCCTTTCTCAGAGCCAGCGAGGGCGATAGCGCCTAGCGGTGATTTATAAATTGTGTAGTACATATCAAACCTTGGCAAAACAGGTTGAGATTGAGTTGTTTAAGTAGAACGGCACTTGCTTAAATGCAAATAGAGAATAGTTAGTTATCTCGACGTAAGCCGGAAACCAGTAAGCCAGAGCTTATTTTTCCGAAAACTCATTGGATCCAGGCTTACGCCAGATTGACGCTAGCTTAAGTCAGTGCCATTCTTGTCAGAGTAAACCACTATCAATGTTCTATAGAATCAAATTCTTTACGATTAAGATGAGTTTACTCCAGCATCTTTCACTGCTTCAATCTTGAAATCATCTGGATAGAGGTTACTGCTCATCATTAGACACTTCTTTCTTCTGTTATTGGAATCCTATCAAGTGTTTAAAATATCGAGGCCTTACTTAAGGTGGTATTTTTTTTATAGCGATATCAACGCGCAGTAATTTGGATTTTCTCTACTAACCTTATTCCCGTTATGGAAATAGTATATGTACAAACTAGGTTTCTATGTTCCCCCAGCGTATCTGGAGACAGTTAAGTCTGCATTGTTTGCGGCAGGAGCAGGCCGCATCGGCAACTACGACTCCTGTGTGTGGCAATGCCTTGGACTAGGACAGTTTCGGCCTTTGGTTGACAGCCAGCCGTATCTTGGACAAACAGGATTTGTCGAGACGGTAGCGGAATATCGCGTAGAACTGGTCTGTGAAGATAATTTATTACATGCTGTAGTGGCTGCGCTCATAAATACTCATCCCTATGAAGAGCCCGCTTTTGATGTTGTTAAACTCGTAGACGTAAACGCTTTAGTGGGTAAATAACCTGCTAGTTTCCTCAGTGCTTGCACAGCCAAACATGGCTATGGTTGCTAAACTTCTCTATAGTCGACTCATTATTTGATTAACATAAATTCGTACATTTTAATCATGCGTTTGTACTTGTTGTCATTCACCTCGCTTTGCCTCTTTTGCCTTGTCGGGCTGGCACCTGTTTGTTTACAGGCACAACCAGAAACTGATGGTATTTATCCAATAGCTGAATTTCATATGGCGCGTATGGTTTATGCCGATGGCGGTTCAGCGCGTCGTGGTCGAGGTGGTTTCAGACGTGGCTGGTGGGCCATTGACTATCCACAAGCCGAACTACATTTTCAGGGTGGTGTTAGTCGCCTTACCAATATTGATATGGCCGAAGATAGCCATCATATTCAATTAACCGATGACTCTTTGTTTGATCACCCTTGGCTTTTTGCACAACAGG
>CAIMTR010000067.1 GCA_903844415.1 uncultured Gammaproteobacteria bacterium | reverse complement strand
GGCATGACTTCTGGCAAATGGTATGCGGAGTTTTCTGGTTTAACTACCGCCGCAAGTTGGATGACTGGAATATCCACCGCAGCGGCAAATCTAAACGCAACGCTCTACACCGACGCAAATGCTTGGTTGTATTCAGCATCATCTGGAGATGTAAAGTCAGCTGGGTCAACTGTCCAGACAAACGCCACATGGACATCTTCAGATGTTATTGGCATTATATTTGATGCTACCGCTGGAACACTTCAGTGGTATAAAAATAACGTGGCACAGGGGTCTGCGCTTACCGGACTAACAAGCGGCCCATACTTCTTTACTTGTGGTTATGCTTCTACTGTTACAGCGTGGACTGCTGCGTTTAACTTCGGACAACGCCCCTTCACCTACACCCCGCCATCCGGTTACTCCGCACTCAACACCTACAATCTCCCCGCGCCCAGCATCCTCATCGGTGCTGCACACATGGCTGCGACAACCTACACGGGAACGGGCGCTTCGCAGACGGTAGCGAACACTGTGAATAGCAGCAACTTCCAGCCGGATTTGGTGTGGATGAAAGGCAGGAGTGGTGCAACTGACCATGCTTGGTATGACTCTGTGCGTGGAACGACAAAGGACATTGCAAGTAATACGAATGCCGCAGAGACTACGGAAACAACAGGGTTGACTGCGTTTGGCTCAACTGGCTTTACGATAGGCGCACTGGCAAAGATCAACACCAGCGCGGCTACGTATATTGGCTGGCAGTGGAAAGGTTCTGGCACAACGGTTAGCAATACCAACGGTTCAATAACCTCAACGGTGTGCGTGAATACTACTGCTGGATTTAGTATTGTTGGCTACACCGGCACAGGCGCTAACGCCACTGTGGGGCATGGGTTGGGTGTTGCGCCTTCAATGATGATTGTTAAAGACCGCGCTGCCGGTAATTGGTGTGTGTATCACGCGTCCCAAGGCGCAACAATGCGTGGAGTATTGAACTTGACTAACGCGTTTGATGCCCAACCTACCATATGGAATAACACTGCTCCAACATCGACTGTGTTCTCAATTGGAGTTTCATCGGCTGTAAACGACACCAGCATGATTGCCTATTGCTTCGCCCCCATCGCTGGCTATAGCGCCTTCGGCTCGTATGTCGCTAATAATTCAACGGACGGCCCATTTGTCTATCTAGGTTTCCGACCTCGTTGGGTTTTGTTTAAAGACGTGGCAGCGGCGGATTGGGAAATATTGGATACCAGTAGGTCGCCTTACAATGCAGTCACCGCTGAACTACGTCCTGATAACGCCACCGCCGAAACAAACCCTACGTCGATAGATTACTTATCCAATGGGTTTAAGTTACGCGTTAGCGCGGCAGACCCCAATAACTCTACGCACACCTACATCTACGCAGCCTTTGCCGAATTCCCGTTTAAAAATAGTCTTGCGAGGTAACTATGTTCTACCGTGAACAATCAGATCAATACATCACCGAAGGCACTTCCTTCTCTATCGACGGGACTTCCTACCCATCCAACTGGCTGAACCTGACCTCGCCGGAAGACAAGGCTGCACTGGGTCTAGTCGAAGTGACCGACTCTAATACGCCTGAAAATGATCGCTTCTACTGGGTATCCTCTACGCTTGAGGGTTCTGTCAGGACTTACCTGAACACGCCGAAGG
>CAIMTR010000066.1 GCA_903844415.1 uncultured Gammaproteobacteria bacterium | reverse complement strand
AGTAGCAGTTTATTCAGCCTTGAAATATACGCGGCTGGATCATCCAACTGGCGTCCTTCTGCCAGACAAGACTGATCGAACAAGATACTTGCAAGTTCAGTGAAACGATCTTCATCAACTTCTCGATCTAATTTCATAACAAGCGGATGTAAGGTATTTATTTCAAAAATCGGTTTGCTCTCTGGCACTGTCTGTCCGGCAGCTTCCATAATTTTCCGCATCTGCATGCCCATATCGTATTCTCCTACTGCGAGGCAGGCTGGAGAATCAGTCAAACGATGTGTAACCCTGACTTCGGCAACCCGTTCTGCCAGCGCGGAAGTTATACGCTCCAACAGTGGTTTGGCTTTTTCATCCTCCATTTGGTGTTTTTCTTTTTCTTCTTTGCTGTCGAGCTCACCTAAATCTAGTTCGCCTTTAGTCACGTCCTGAAATTGTTTACCATCAAATTCCATTAGATGACTCATTAACCACTCATCAACACGATCTGATAGCAGCAAAACCTCAATTCCTTTTTTACGAAAAACTTCCAAATGTGGACTATTTTTTGCCGTTGTATGTGTCTCGCTGGCAATATAATAAATCTTTTTCTGTTCTGGCTGCATTCTGGATATATATGTATCTAAGGTCTGATCCTGTTTAGCTACATTAGTATGAGAAGTAGAAAACATTAGTAACTTGGCGATTTTCTCCCGATTGGGAACATCTTCAGACGGGCCTTCTTTGAGCACATTTCCAAACTGATCCCACAGTTCCTGATATTTTTCGCCTGCTTTTTTCTTGAGTTTTTCTAGCATATCAAGTGCGCGTTTGGTCAACGCACCTTTCATGGACTCTACGGTAGGATCTTGTTGCAGAATTTCACGGCTAACATTTAGCGAGATGTCGTTTGAATCGACGACCCCCTTTATGAATCGCAAATATAGCGGCAAGAACTGTTGCGCATCATCCATAATGAAAATACGTTGTACATAGAGTTTCAGACCACGAGCCCCTTCACGATTCCATAAATCATGTGGCGCACGTTTAGGCAGATAGAGAAGACTTGTATATTCCAATTTGCCTTCCACTTTGTTGTGACTCCAATCTATTGGATCGGAGAAATCGTGGCTGACGTGTTTATAAAACTCAATATATTCTGCATCGGTGACATCCGCGCGCGGACGCGTCCACAAGGCCTTAGCCGAGTTAACTGTTTCGTAGGTAACTTCCTTGGTTTTTTTTGCCTTTCCTTCGTCACTACCAAAATCCTGTTTTTCCATCATCACAGGAATGGAAATATGGTCTGCGTATTTTTTAACTATGCTGCGCAGGCGATAACTTTCTGCGAATTCTTTTTCTACTTTTTTCAAATACAAAATAACACTGGTACCACGCTCTATCTTTTCGACGTTTTCGACTGTGAAATCGGCTTCACCTGCTGATTCCCAACGCACGCCATTTTCGACTGGTTCACCAGCCTTGCGTGTTATCACTTCTACTTTATCGGCCACAATAAAAGAGGAATAAAAACCTACTCCAAACTGGCCAATAAGTTGTGAATCTTTTTGCTGATCACCAGTAAGATTTTGTAAAAATTGCGCAGTTCCAGATTTTGCAATGGTACCGAGATGATCAATTACTTCTTCCTTGGTCATGCCAATGCCGTTATCAGAGATCGTGACCGTAAGTTTTTTGACATCGACATTCACGGTTATTTTCAGTTCTGTATCATTTTCGTACAGTTCAGGATGCGCTAAAGCAGAAAAACGCAGTTTGTCGGCAGCATCTGATGCATTGGAAATAAGCTCGCGCAAGAAAATTTCCTTGTTGCTGTACAAGGAATGAATCATTAATTGCAGTAATTGTTTTGCTTCAGTTTGAAAGCCTAAGGTTTGTTTTTCTGCAGCAGACATATGCTGTTAACTCCTGGAAAAATAATGAGAAGACTTCATCTAAGTATGGGCAAAAAACAGATTTTCAAGTACAAAAAAACGCACCAGATGGTGCGTTATTTAAAGTTCGATATTTTAAAGTGCGCTGATTTTTGGTTAGTAACTGGGGACTTAGCCATTGGGCGAGCTCAGCAGCTGCACGCACACACGCAACTTACCAGCCAGTGGCTTGTTTCAAGCCTTTGCCGATATCGGCCAAACTACGTACAGTAGTCACCCCCGCAGCATTCAGGGCCGCAAATTTTTCGGCTGCTGTCCCTTTACCACCAGCGATTATTGCTCCTGCATGCCCCATCCTTTTACCGGCTGGTGCAGTAACTCCGGCGATATAAGACACTACAGGCTTGGTGACATAAGTCTTGATGAATGCAGCCGCTTCTTCTTCTGCACTACCACCAATTTCACCAATCATTACAATGGCTTCGGTTTGAGGGTCGTCTTGCAGTAGTTTAAGTATGTCGATGAAACTGGAACCAGGAATCGGATCCCCCCCAATACCTACACAGGTAGACTGACCAAAACCAAAATCGGTAGTTTGTTTTACTGCT
>CAIMTR010000065.1 GCA_903844415.1 uncultured Gammaproteobacteria bacterium | reverse complement strand
TTGCCGGTATAGCTCAGCGCTGATATGAAAAGCAGCAACTGACGTGTAATTAGAAGGAACCAAGATTTTTGCTGCTACAGCTCAGCGCTGGTATGAAAAGCAGCAACTGACGTGTAATTAGAAGGAACAAAGATTTTTGCCGGTATAGCTCAGCTGGTAGAGCAACTGACTTGTAATCAGTAGGCCCCGGGTTCGATTCCTGGTGCCGGCACCAACTTTAATAAAGGGTTACAGAGATGTAGCCCTTTTTTTATGGTTGCAATTTTTTTTGAGGACGCTCATTGCAAGAGCTTTTCCTTGTTTTCCGCGTGAATCCACGATTGGTAATTTCCACAAACACCAATCTTTCAAGGTGTGCTAGACCGTATCCCCTTCCTTTTTTAACTCCGGTTGTATCTAAGTCTTTGTAATTCGATTTAAACCTGAGTAACGTTTGTGGCAATCTGGGTCGCAGTTATACGGCTGCTATTCGTTTCAATTTCTAAATAATGCAGTAATCGAATGGCTGGTAAGCAGCATAAATATGACGGGGATAGATACATCGCCGTTTTTCAGGATACGTGCATGGAGTTCACCTTTTTTTTGAAGTTTCTACTGGTTGCCAGTCTTGGCTTTTCAGCCTGCTCCACACTTCTTGTGTTCGCGGCAGTCGTGGAACCGTGCACAGTGGAAGGCCATGGTGGATGATATGGTATAAACGGAGCTGTACTGGTGCTGGTAGAGCAAGAAATAGTCGCCGATTATCTGACCAGGCACTAGGGCCTAGTACCCGGCAATGACATCAATTGATTAAATTCTGGAGCAATAATAAAAAATAAAAACTCAATGCGCCACCTCGGTCCTCACCTCCCGCTGGTATCGCTGATGACTTTACTACTAGCACCGTTAAATAGCGCAGTGGCGCAAAATAAAAAGATCTTACAAGCCAATTCTCGTAGTCATAAGGTGCTTGTAACAAGAATTATGGAACAACTGATAAGACCATGGTTATGGTGAGCCTATCGCGCTTAATGCTAATACATACTCAAGTAATAAGTTTCTGTTGGGGTTTATAGCAGTAATCATCAGTTGTGTGATATTAATGTCGAGGTTGGTGTTAGGTTTTATTGCACCATTGGCTAATTTAATGAGAGGCGCACAAAAGTAAAATGAGCATACAAAACTATAGGTTGGCCTTGATTCGTCCTGTTCTCTTTGTCATTTTGGGTTCATCCCTTGTATTAACTCCCCTGTCTGCGCAGTGGCTAAACACTCCGACAGCAGGAGCGCCAAGGATAGACGGTAAAGTAGATATGCAGGCTCCAACTCCTAGAATGCCTGGTAACAAGCCTGATTTTTCTGGTATCTGGATTTCCGATCGTACGCCCGAGGGTGAAGAGACTCCCAGTAGCGTTGACAACCTTTCTTCCTCGCGTCACATGGCAAGTATGGGTGTTGATCTTCCGGAAGGCTTGCCCTATCAACCCTGGCTTATACCCATTGTTGCAGAACGCACAGCGAACCTCGCCATAAATGATCCTCACATACGGTGCCTGCCAGATAACTTTCTGCGCGCGTATGGACTTCCGCATCTGCTGAAGTTTGTACACACAGCAGATATTTTGGTGGTGCTTAATGAAATGAATGCCGGCTATCGTCAGGTATTCACAGATGCACGGCCCTTACCTGATGCCCCATCGCCGTCGTGGCAGGGATATTCATCGGCTCAATGGTCTGGCGATACCTTGGTGATCGACACAATCGGCGTGCGCAACGATACCTGGATCGATTGGCATGGCAGTGTTATCACAGAAGCTGCAAAAGTGCGGGAAGAAATCACACGCCTCGACTACGGTCACCTCGAAATCAAGGTAACTGTCGATGACCCAACGGCTTATACCAAGCCATGGACAGCCACGCTAAAACAGCGCCTGGTCGTCGATGCTGAGTTAATAGACGAAATCTGTTTGGAAAATGAACAGTTCGTCGAGCGTATGAAACTTGAATAATGGTTGCAAACATTAAGATGTACCGATTGCTATTAACTGACTCCTGATAGATTGAGGAAACCACATGAAAACTACCATCAGAACTACCATCAGAACTGCCCTATTTGGGTTGATCGCCAGCATGCTCATAACTGCGCTGCCTGCCGCAGCCCATCACTCTTTTCCAGCGCAATATGACGCGGCTAAGACTATTTCATTGACCGGTAAGGTCACGAAGGTCGAGTGGACCAATCCGCATATTTTTATCTATATAGATGTGCCAGACGCCAAGACGGGAGCAGTCGTGAATTGGGCTCTTGAACTGGGCGGTCCAAATGCGCTGCTACGCTTAGGCTGGAAACGTGACTCGCTAAAAACCGATGACATGTTGACTGTCGAAGGAAGCCTAGCCAGAGATGGCAGCAATCTCGCAAATGCCAAGACTATTCTGATGGTTGCAACCGGTAAATTGATGCTATCGGGTTCAAGCGGTCCTTAACTTATCGCGCCCTACCTGCAGATTGCAGGCTAGTCTTCTGATCGCACATAGGTGCCACCGGTGCAAGTTGTGCTGAATTTGATATATTTTTGCTTTATTTATGCACAATATTCCAGCAAACAGATTTTGTTGAGTTTGCTGGTATGTTACCTACCATAACTAAGATTAAGGTTGACAGATATAGGGTTTCTAAAAGAAGCTTCACTCGTATTTTTGACCAAAATAAGAACCATGATTGATCCCCCCAAAAAAGTAACTAAGTATACAGAAGGGTATTAAATGAAAAGTCTAGATTTAGCATTTCCTGCCACACGTAAAGTACTTGTACTTGCTATAGCCAACGCCCTTACAGTTTTGACCAATGTAGCTTTTGCTCAGCCGCTCGAGGAGATTGTGGTCACTGCAGAACGCCGTGAACTCCGGCTACAAGATACGCCAATCTCAATCATGGCCTTCAGCGGCGAAAAACTTGAAGCCCTTGGGGTAAGCGATCTATTTGACGTGGGAGCTCTTATACCAAACCTAGATATCAAAGGTTCGCGGGGCAGTGGGGATACATCACCTACATTTCAGATACGCGGCATTGGCACAGGTGCAGGTGCAACTGGCGAGCGTAGCGTGGGTTTTTATCTAGACAATGTTTTTATGCCACGTACTACTGGCCCGGTTATGCGGGTACTTGATGTGGAACGTATTGAAATCCTGCGTGGCCCGCAAGGCACTCTGTTTGGCCGAAACAGCACAGGCGGAGCTATTCGCGTGTTTTCCAAACAAGCGAATGCTGAAAAGGATGCTTATGTGCGCGTAACCGGTGGCAATTTTGAACATCAGGACATTTCCGGGATGTTTAACGTACCTCTAAGCGATGAACTTTTTTTGCGTGTGCAGGCAGCGACGCTCAAACAGGAAGGTTACGTTAGTCGCGGCCCACAGATGTTAGGCAGTAACGACGACTCAATAGAAAGGGTGCAACTGGGCTGGCACCCGTCCACCGATTTCACTGTTAATTTTGGGTTGATGCATACCGATTCTAATTCCGATGGCAGTCCCACCGACATGACCCAGTTCAACATGGATCCGGTATGTCCAACCAACCCAGCAAATCCGTTTTTTTGCCTAGAGGGAAATTATGCTGACTGGGTGTCAGACTTCCTGGCGGGGGACGGTAAAGAGCGTTTGCGAAATAATGACGCGCGTCTGATAAGAGACGATTATTCTATGCCAGATTGGTGCTTTCTGGATGATGCTAACCCAGATTGGAACGATCAATGTCTGCAATGGAATAAGGCCAAGTATACGCAATACGACATGAATATAAGCTGGGAGATTTCCGAAACAATCTCGATGCTGGCAACAACCGGTATTTCCGACTTTAGCAGCAGCGGTGTAAGCGACTGGCAGTTACTCGGGATGGAATTTCGACCCTCCGGAGTCGAATCTGACACGCTTTACCAGGAAGTGCAGTTCAATTTCGAGCTTGGTGAAGGTTTGATAGACCTCATTGTGGGTGCCAATTACTTCCAAGAAGATTCCGGATCGCCACGCGAGGCTTTGTACCAGGTAATAGGATCCAGTGTCTTTAATGCAACTACGGGAGGTTCTGCTTTTGGTAATCTCTGGGGTTGCGCAGGGTCGGGCACTACCCCGCCTTTGTGTAGCACTACCCAACGCCGCCTGCGCGTGACAGGTGATGGAAGCAATTTCCAAGATGCCTCGGCGACGGGTCTGTTTGTTAACTCGTCCATACACTTTAACGAACAACTAAATCTAACTTTAGGTGTCAGACAGTCATGGGATGAAAAAGCGATCACCAGCACTGTGTATGCTTCGGATAACTTCATTCCACAAACCGGTGGTTCCACCACAGTCACTGCTAGCGACAAATGGAATAAGGCCGACTGGCGTGCAACTCTTGATTATCACATTTCCGATGCAGTGATGTTTTATCTGACATCGTCTAAAGCCTTCAGATCAGGCACATTCTCTATTCCTGCATCGGTCGCACCTGCTGGCACACGCACCTATACACAGCGGCCACAACCTGCTGCAGTGCCGCCTGAGAGTCTTCAGAATAACGAAGTGGGCATTCGTTCCGATTGGTTTGATGGCCGTTTCAGAGTAAATGCCACCTACTACAGAATGGATTTCACCAACCGTCAGGGCGCATCTGCAGTGGCTGATGCTACTTCAACTACCGGCTTTGCCATTCAACTTGTTAACCAAGGGGATGTGCAGTTGTGGGGTACGGAAATTGAAGCAATGTTGGCCGCAACTGACAAGCTCACCTTTGAAGCATCTGCCGGCTTTGCAGATTATGAGATGGCAAACGTCTGTATTAACAATGGACCTTTCATGTTTCCGCCGCCGATGGACAGCAGCTTCTCGTTAAGCGGCACTTATGATTTTGAGGCGACTGGTGGTACCTATGTAGCAACGGTAAGCGGAATTCATACCGGCCCGATGCAAACACATCCGGGCGGATTCACGCCCGAAGAAAAAACACGTTATGGTTGTACCGATTTTTCGGCTACTTTCATCGACTCACGTTATGAAGTGCCAAGTTACAATCTGGTTAATCTAAACCTTCGTTTTACGCCGGATGCAGGAAAGTGGACTGGATCGGCGTATATCAACAACCTGACCGATGTAGCTTATGCAAATAACGCCCAGTCATTTGGTCGCGGTTATTGGACCCAGGGTGGCCCTTCCGGGGGAGCAGGTCTTAGTGCACCAGCTCGTAGTGCGGTTGCAGATTTCCGTGGCAGGCCACGTGAATTTGGTCTGACCGTACAATACAATTTCTTCTGATATCGAAGTGTTGGATAAGGGAATGAGGTGAGGATGTGAGGAGGAGGAGAGGAGGGGCGAAGCCACTGCTCTCCTTTTGTGCAAACAGTAACAAAAATAAATTCTAGGTCTGTAAATTTAACAAGCCAGAAATTTTTATAAAAAACTCTTTGGGGAAAATATGCATATCAAATTACTTGGTTTAAATCGCCAGCGCACTTCGGTGTTGGCTGCATCTATTGCTGCACTTTGTGCTTTATACGGGCAAGCTCAGGCAGCTGAATCCAGTGACTTAGAGGAAGTCATAATCTCAGGTTCACGCCTGGCATCAACCAGTGGGTTTTCGACACCTACGCCGGTCACTACCTTGGGTGCTGATGAAATTCAACGCCTCAATATCACCAATATCGGCGCCGGCATCAGTCAGTTACCCGCGTTCCGCGCCAGCAATACCCCGACTACAAATGGCTGGGGCAGTTTCAATGTGGGTGCGCAAATCGTAAATCTGCGCGGCTTGGGTGTTAACCGTAATCTTGTTTTGGTAGATAACCGCCGTTTTGCACCAGTAACACGCGAAGGCACAGTGGATCTCAACCTGATACCCAGCGGCCTTGTTGAACGTATCGATGTGGTGACCGGTGGAGCTTCAGCTGCCTATGGTTCGGATGCTATTGCAGGTGCGGTAAACGTCATACTGAATAAAACATTGACCGGTATCAAAGGCCAGGTCGATGTGAGTCAGTCGCAAGAAGGCGATGGCACTAATACCCATTTCTCCTTGGCAACAGGCGCTGATTTCATGGATGGTAAGGGTCACTTTGTGTTGGGCGGTGAATATGATAAACAGGAAGAAATCGGCGATTGTTTTACTCGCGATTGGTGCAAGGGTGGCGTAGTTATTTCTAATGCCGGTGTAGGCGCAGTAGCGGGAGCACCGTCTCAGATGCGCTTTCCTACCGGTGGTGGATTCTTTGCCAATCCAGGAGGCGTGATATCACTCTTAAGCAACTCAACCGCTGCTACCTTGCCGATACGAAATTTGTTCAATACCGGCGGTGTGGCCTTCAATAAAAACGGCGATCCTATACCGTATACCCTGGGTTCCCCAGCATCTGGAAATAATGCCGCAAACGGCGATGTGTACTCCTCGATGACTACTGCTCAATTAATGGTGCCTGTCGATCGATATACTATTTTCGGGCATGCGGATGTTGATTTAACTGATACTCTGCGAGGTTTTGCTGAAGCCTCTTTCGGTCATGTATCAGGTGATACCTTGCAGTCTCGGTATTTTGGTACGCCTATCTCAATTTATAACGACAATCCGTTTGTTCCAGCGCAGATTCGCGCTCTGTTACCTGCAGCAACTGCAACCCCGAGTGGTACACGTCCTGTTGCTAGTGCATTCAACCTTGCAGTTATTGGGCAGCGGCAAGGGCATTCAGCATCAGAAGTAGACACTAAGCGCGTTACCTTTGGACTCGATGGGCAGTTTAACGAGCAATGGTCGTGGGATGCCTATTATCAGTATGCAGACACCGAGCGGTTCCAGAGTGTTGAGGACAATCTGGTAACTGGAGCGAGCCGTGTTGTCCAGCGTCCGGGCAGTGGTGGTTTGAATAATGCTGACACCTACGCGTATTGGCCATGGGCAACAGATGCCGTTTATGATCCTGCCGATGCCGCCTTACCTGCAGCACAGCGAAAGATTGTGTGCAGGGCAACCATCAGTACTGATGCGGCCCTGCGTGCTACTGCAGCGGGTTGTGTTCCCTTTAATCCTTTTGGTGAAGGTCGTGCTTCGAAGGCTGCCTTGGATTATGTGTATCGCACTCTGCTAGAGACTATCAACATAGATCAGCATGTTGTTGCTGCCAACGTACAAGGAACATTAGCCGAACTTTGGGCTGGTGATCTGGCAGTCGCTGCCGGTGTTGAATACCGCCAGGATTCAACTGCACTGGTGCATGACAAACTCTCGAACACGTTTGTTTATTTCCAGAACTTCGGTGCGGACTACAATGCCGAACAAACCGTTAAGGAAGTGTATGTTGAAGCGGAGTTACCGCTGCTGGTTGACCAGTTCTTGGCAGATGGTCTTATTGTCAACGCTGCTGCACGACGTACCCAGTACGACATCTCCGGTTTTGGTGGCTTTAACCAGAGCGCAAGTTCCAATGACATCAGTGCAACAAGTTGGAAATTGGGCTTGTTGTGGGACCCAGTTGATTTTATGCGTTTCCGGCTGACACGCTCACGTGATATTCGCGCACCGAATTTCAATGATCTGTTCCAGGCAAGTGCCAGCAGCTTCACCGCGGTGGTCAATCGCTTTGTTCCAGGCAATCCTTCGCAATTTCCAGCAGGCCTTGCCGGCGGTAACCCAGGCCTTAATGCCGAGAAATCCATTACATCAACTATAGGCACGATCATTCAGCCAACCGCAAGTTGGTTATCAGGCGTAAGGTTGTCGGCCGATTACTACGACATTTTGGTAGATGGCTACATTGGAGCTCCAGGGGGTGCCCAGAACATTGTGGATCGTTGTGCGTCATTCAATGATCCTTTGACTTGTCCTTTGATAGTATTTGGACCTGACAAATCACTCGTCGAAATTCGCAATGTCAACGTCAACCTGCAATCGTTACATTCACGCGGAGTTGACCTTGAGCTTGCCTACAGCTTGGATGCCAACACACTGATCAATACACTACCGGGTGAATTCTCGGTTAGGGTGCTTGCTACCCATGTATTAACACAAGAGACCAATCTGTTCGGTGTTATTACCGATCGTGCTGGCGAGACGGGAGGGTCAGGAATGCCAGACTGGCTGACCAATACCTATCTGACGTATTCCAATGGAGCATTTAACGCTACTGTTACCGGCCGCTACATCAGTGATGGCAAATTCAATGCCCTGTGGACTGGCCCAGATGATCCTAGTTACTCAGCTAGTAGGCCCCTGACTATTAATGACAACACTGTTGACAGTGCTTTCTACGCTAATCTGAGCAGCAGCTATAACATGGAAATTATGGGTGACAAAACCATGCAGTTGTTTGGTTCGATCTCTAATCTTGCCAATAGCGAACCACCTTCAGTACCTGGTTCAACGTACCCATCTAATCCAGTTTATTTTGATATGATTGGGCGTGTTTATAAAGTCGGTGTGCGTTTCGACTTTTAAGGGATGGTTAGTACTTTATAAAATGATTTGTAGTGGATAATAAAAAGGGGGTATGCAGTGGCATATCCCCTTTTTTTATTGCCTGTTTTTATAGTCTGGATTTGGTGCTCAAGTAGGTTATTGAGGTCCGAACACCAACACCCGAAAGGTATCCTGTAAGGCTTGTGGACGTCCATTGGCTACCGCTGGGTCTGCAGGCAAATAATCCACTGCTGATGTATAGAGCTTGTGGGTCACCGGATCCAGCGTCATGGTGCGAGCACCGACTGCCGTGTCTATAGTTTGAGCTACCGATAAGGTATCTCCCATCACATCGATCACTGTGATATGTCCGTCACTGCACGAAACAAAAACAGCGCTGTTAGTCGCATCAAAAGTAGTGGCATCTGTGCCGACACATATTGGGGCAGAAGCAAGCACTGTGCCGGTGTGTGTGTCCATCATCACTAGGGCCTCGCCGCCGCCCACAAACAGGTGATGATTTGCGGTATCGATAGCCATGCCAGTCGGACTAGACGCAGGTGCCACAGGATAGTTGCCGATGACTGCAAAGGTCTTCATGTCGACGACATCAACACTGTTGGTATCCTCAATATTAATAAATACCTTACCTAGGGCTGCATCAGCCTGACCCGCTTCAGCATCGCCGGACAAGGCAGTAGTGGTGATGGCTGTACCTGTTAGCGCATCAACAATAGTGACTGACTTGCCAGTATGATTAAACGCCCATACTTGTTGCTGGGTGGGTTCATAGATCAAAGCATCGGGGTTGGCACCGGTTGCAACTTTGGATTTCGTTTGCAAAGATTTTAAATCAATAATGCCAAGCATGTTTTCACCGCCGTTAGTCGAAAATCCAAGGCCCAGTTCTGCAGCAAACGCGAAACCGTGCACACCGACAGTTTTTTCTATACGACCCACTATCTCATTGTTGATTGTGTCTATTACCACCACTTCGGTGCCGTGTGAAACATATAGGCGTTGCCCTACGCAATCAGCATTCAGGTAATCAAAACGGCCGGCGCCACCGATAGGAATTTCCGCCAGTTTGGTATAAACAGGTGCAGCCTGAAGGGGTAAGCTGGCCAAGATTAAAGAGAGTGCAATATAGTGCGTGTTCATCACAAGTCCTCGACAATAGGGTGGTTGGGGTTTAGTGTTGTGAAAAGTTTGCTAGCGCTAGCAGCATGCGATTGTTGCCAGATTTAATAACACTTTCAGTCTCATTTTTAGTGGCAAAAAATTTTCTTTTATTCTGCTTACTATACCGCTAGTTGTTATTAATCGTGCTAGATAAGTGCTTGAAATTTCGGAGGCTGAAACCTACATTAGCCCAGTGGCGCGCAGGTGCACATTGGGGCGTGTTGAGCTGTAGTGGCATTCAATATGACTTATTGCGTCTCCAGTGCCAACAGCTCAGCCAGAATGCTGCGCCATTCGCGGTACTGCTGTTCAAATGTACCAGTGAGTTTGTAGAGGGAATCTTGCAGCTCAATTTGTGTGGGTTCCACTTCGTTGGCAAACCCTTCACTGAGTTCATCCAGATACAGAGCCTGAATTTTTGCCCAGCGGTAGTTGTTGTAGCTTTCCTGCAGTGCGTAATAACTACCACGACTAAATTGACTTTGGGTTGTGGTTTCACGAGTTTCAAAATTGCTAGCACTCTCAGTTTGTTCGCGTCGAAATTTCCGCCACATGTCATACACAGGTTTTATTTCGGTAAAAAATTTCTGAAATTCCTGATCAACAACGTCTATGAATAAAAATTCATGTTCACGAATCTGCTCAATGCGTTGCAAAAGAGGGTCATTACCGGCAGGCAAGCGGCTAATTGTCACTGTTCCAGTGGCAGACTCTTGCAGATAATCTGTAAAAAACTGCGGTGCTAGGCCATAGCCAAAACGCAATAAAGCAACTGTACGAATTTCGATTATTTGCGCTTGGGTTAGCTCCTGCAATTTCCCGCCAAGGTCACGGACTAATTCACTGTACAAATAGCCAAAAGGATCCTGATTTGCTGGGCTTTCGTTCAGAGCCACACTTTCGACAGCAGTGCCAACATAAGTTTTGTCGATCCAAATACGCCCAGTGCTGTCACGTGCCACTATAGCCACTTCCAATGTTGCGCCATCTGATTGCTTTACCTGCCCTTCAATCATAAGTTGGGCGCCTTGATCAAGTACGGGTAATACTCGCACCGCACCGAACAGACCACTGTCCTCCAGTCGATAACGCAAAAACATCGGTAAATAGCGTGATTCAGTCAGCCTTATCTCGGGACTAATATCAATGACAGGTTTGTCGATGCCAGGATTTTCTGCGACCACCGCAACAACTGGAGGTGGCGGCGGATCAAAAATTCGAATGCTAATATCAAGATAATTCGTGGCGTTTATTTGTGCTTGAGCCGGGGGTATAAAAACCGCAATTGCCAGCACTTGGAGCAGTACAAGCACACGCAAAATTGACGCTATCTTAATTTGGTTTGTTTTTGCTTTCATTGCGCAGTGCCGCGTTGGCTGCAGACATTGTTACGGGTAAGCGTGAGTACGCAGTTGTAATCTTCTGCAGGTGGAGTGTAACGCTGGTAGAAGTTGCTGATCACAATAGGGACTGCAACCAAATCGGAACTTACACTGGTGGTGATATTGAGCAAAGTAGAATCCGGACTGAGTGAAAATTGATGGCTGATGTTAAGACCACCTGCGAGTGCCATCTGAAATACCAAACGTTGCTGGTTCCAGCCACAAGTGTCAGCTCCAAAAGTATTGGTGCTTTGGGTGTATTGACGATCCTTGTAGTCACATGAGAGTGTAAAGTCATCTTCACGCTCTATATTTATACGCTCTTCATCCTGAACAATGTCGATGACTGGAGTGCGGGTTAGTTCTTCGGTAAAGCGCGCCAGACCATTGATAGCTTCCGTGCTGAGACCGCTGCCAGCAATTCCACCAAAGTTAATATCAGGGCGGCCTTGGGTGTTGGTGAAAATACGCTGAATATCTGCCACGTAAAGACTGAAACGGGCATTAAAGTCATCGCTTAGTTGGTAGTTCTTTTCCCAATTGCCTGCAAAATCTTGGGTATCCTCTGTTCGCAATGGCGCAGCAGCAGATATTTCTGCTACAGATTTAGAAGACTCACAACCAGCCAATAGGGCGATGCAAAAAAATGCAGATTGCAGGACAAGGGCGCGTGTTAAGCGGACGAACATGGAAGTAGAGCCTAGCAGAATAGGGTGTGTATTCTATAACGAACCATAGAACCGAGGGGTAACTGGATTGTAGTTAAAAAAGCCAGCAAAAATAGCAGGTTGTTATAGCTCCTTGGCCGCGTCTAAAATATCTGCAAAGTCCGATCGTATCCTAAAACCGGGTTCGGCAAACTTGCGCAAAATCACTCCTTGGGGGTTGATAAGCATGCTGCCGGGCATTGGTATTCCATAGCCAAAACTGCCGGCTTCGTATTCGGTGTTGAGGATACCAAAGGCTTTAACATGTTTAATGGCTTCATCGTGCAGCAAGGGGAAAGTTATTCCTTGATCACTGCTGACGATTAATAAAAGCTCCACTGGATCATAGGTGAGGGTGGCAACATTAATCCCGAGTGTTTTGAAATCGTTTGCTACAGTAATCAGTCGCTTTAGCTGTGCTTTACAAAAAGGACACCAGTCGTAAGATCGTGCAAACACCAGTAATAGACCCTTCTCCCCGCTCAAAGTGTTCAGGGTTTGGGTAACTCCATATTGATCAGGTGCTTCCAGCAAAGGGATGGTGCCACCTTCTGGAAAATTGGGAGCCCACACAAATTCCTGAGCTTTAATCGGGTTTGAAATTAGTATGACCAGCAGCCAACATAAATGAACAAAAGATAGCGGGCAGGGTTTTAGGGGTTGGCCCGCGGCGAGTTGTGGGGCAAATGTTTGCATAATTATGGCAGCGTCAATTTATACTATAGTGGCTGTTCCTAGGATGAAGCAAAACTCCTGCCAAACAAACTGAAATAAGCTAAAAAAATATAACTAGCGTTATTACTAATAAATTTATGCACATAG
>CAIMTR010000064.1 GCA_903844415.1 uncultured Gammaproteobacteria bacterium | reverse complement strand
GCAAACCACTTCATAGACCGGATGCCGTGGGCGTCGGCATGTTGGATTGTTTGGGATAAGCTCAATGGAAAAACGGATTTTGCGGACTGTGAACTGGCGTGGGCTAGCTTTTCGTCAGCGGTGCGAAGATTTGCATTTAGGTGGCAGGGGATGCTACAAGGCAACATGGTTGAAAAGGAAAACAGAATCCACCCCACACAAAAACCCGTTGCGCTCTACCGCTGGCTCTTGACCAACTACGCCAAGCCGGGAATGAAAGTGCTCGACACGCACCTCGGAAGCGGATCACACGCCATCGCCGCGCACTACGCCGGAATACACCTGACCGCCTGCGAGATTGACCCTGACTATTTCCATGCCGCAAAAGCACGCATTGTACGGGAAACTGCACAAACGGTTATGTTTTTGCCTAATGAATAACACCTTGACAACCCGTCCTAGATAACTTAGATTTGCCGCGTCGCAAGACAATATCACACGATCACCGTGATAATAACATCAAACAACTTTCCCGCCATTAGGCGCAGTTCTGCTGATTCTTCGGATGAAGTAGGTGATCACTGCAACTAGTGGCGGGCTTTTTTATTGTCAAAATTATGTCAAAACCAAGTTACTACGAAAAATTGAAGTCTCCACAATGGCAGCGCAAGCGGCTAGAGATTATGCAGCGCGATGAATTTACTTGCCAGTCATGCCGATCCAAGGAAAAGCCGCTGAACGTCCATCATAAAACCTATCGCAAGAATGCCGATCCTTGGGATTACGATGATGAAAATTTTATTACTTACTGTGAGGAATGTCATGGATCAGTTCATCAAGCAAAGGATTTGCTCATGTCACATGTTGATACCTATGACAAGATTATCAGACTAGCAGCAATGGCTTATTATTGCGATGCGAAACACATAAAAATGGCGCAGATTGCTTGCGTTATTGCTTCTATCGAAAAGGGCGAATCTCTTACAAAAGAGGAATTTACCATGAGCATAGAATCTGCGGAACAAATGATTTATAAGTGCAAAGAGACCATCAGATACGCAAAAAGGCAAATCAATAAACTATGAAATCACCAGCATTCCAATTTTACCCAGCCGATTATCTTGCTGACATGCAGGTTAGATTGCTTTCATGGGCTAGTCGAGGACTATACATCGATCTTCTATGTTACTGCTGGCGCGAAGGCTACATTCCTGCCGATAGCTCAGCCATAGCTCAGCTATGCGGTTGCCATGACTTAGCCATAGTTCAGCCATGCCTTTTGCT
Source organism: uncultured Gammaproteobacteria bacterium (assembly GCA_903844415.1). Taxonomy (GTDB): domain Bacteria; phylum Pseudomonadota; class Gammaproteobacteria; order Pseudomonadales; family Pseudohongiellaceae; genus CAILUG01. The sequence continues at coordinate 408 of CAIMTR010000064.1, read as the reverse complement.
ATTCAGTAAGCATCCAGATGACCAATCAAAATTGATACACGGACGACTCGAAAGGGAAAGAATGAAGCAATTAGAGCATAAAAACGAGCGTTCTATTTCTGGCAAAAGGGGCGCAAAATCAAGATGGGGCAACAAAAAAGCAAGTCAGAAAAGGAGTAATAGCAAAGCCAATGGCTCAGCTAATGGCTCAGCCATAGTTTTGCCAATGGCTAAAAATGGCTCTTCTTCTTCATCTTCTACTTCGGTATTAGTATCTACTAAAGTAGATACACCACTTCCTTTTGATTCTCCCGATTTCAAACTGTTCTGGGCAAACTGGGAACAACACCGGAAGGAGACTAAAAAGCCAATCACCCCGACCAGCCGGAAGCAGCAATTTGCAAAGCTGGCCGAAATGGGAGAGCGCAG
>CAIMTR010000063.1 GCA_903844415.1 uncultured Gammaproteobacteria bacterium | reverse complement strand
TAGATTTTTTTAATTTTGGTAAGGCTTTCTTCTGCTGCAAATAACGCGGATAACGCCGCAGCTGCTTTGCTAGTGTGCGCAATCAACATCAAACCGCCTGCTTCCCTGTCGAGTCGATGTACTAGAAAAACTTCGCGTTTGAGTTGTAACTCCACGATTCTCAGCAAAGCGCAGTGGTCGCCTTCCTGACTGCCTTGCGCCAACAATCCTGCTGGTTTGAGCCAAATACTGTAATGCTTTTCATCAGCTAATAATTGCGGTTGAGGAGGAATCAGGGCTAGTACCTGTGGATTGTAATAGAGGCTAAGTTCATCACCAATCGACAGAGCATAGGTTGAGCGCCGTACCCGTTTGGTCTTGCTGCCCCGTTTGAGCCACACAGCCCCTTTGGCCATGGCATCTTTAATGCGTAATTTGGGCAGTGTGCTGATACGAGCTAGTACATCAAGGGGTGACTCGTTGGTTTTGGTAATCAAGTGCTTGAAAAGTTCAGTTGGCATAAGCTGTGGATTGCATAAACAGGTGGGCACTATACGGGCTGCCAAGCGGCCTTGGAAAGTCTTACTTGAACCATCTATTGACCATGAGCATGTGTATGGTTGGAAGAGTAAATTTCAAACCTTAGCTGCGGAGACTAGCCAACAGGGCAGCAAGACTCATATACTCGCCCGCACCTGTACACCATAAGAATAAGGACTCGCCTATGATTAACACGATGACGCGCATTTTTCACTCAAGTTCAGCCTTGGCCCTATTGGTACTCTTGACCGGTTATCAAACTGCAAACGCCCAGCTCCCTGCAGCTGATGCAGACCGTTTGGCCATGATTGAACTTGGTAAACAACATACCACCGCAGAAGCGCTTTATGCCTATCTCAAAACCCAAACCAATAGCGGCGCTGCGCTGACTTACGACACCTTGCCCGACTGGAGTGGCATCTACTCAGTGGGATTTACTGCTGCAGGTCTACCGTTCGATTACACCCAAGGCGCTACTGATCTGCCATCGGCCAAACTGCTGCCGGAGTATTATGAAAAAATGGTGGCGCGAATAGAAGCGCGTAATAAAGGTATCGAGTTCGATCCCCTGGGAAAGTGCGAACCTCCGGGCGCACCACGTGGAATTTCCGAACCATTTTTACGTGAATACGCAGTAACCCCCAATCAAACTTGGTTAATGAATGAAGTTGCCGCCGAAAACCGCCGCATCTATACCGATGGCCGCGAACATTTACCTGCGGAAGATCGTTTTGCAACGTTTGATGGTGATTCCATTGGGTTTTGGTCCAATGGTGCACTGGTAATCCACACTAACCAATTGCGTGAAGGTATGTATCAACGTGGCCAACCGGATTATTCTGCGCAGATAGAATTGGTGGAAATAATGCGCAAAACTGACGACAACACCTTGGTTTCACAAGTGTGGGCCTATGACCCTGTCACCTTGACGGAAGCGTGGTACACCGTTAAAACTTATAACAAACTGACCGATCCAGAAAAACTCTTGCGGGTGCATTACTGGTATTGCTTCGACAACCAGAACAACGATGTGCAGGAGCAGGATGACGGCTCTACTCAGTTTACCGATTTTGAATTTGATAATTAGAAAATTACAGTTATTCCCATGTGTATGGTTGGAACAACTCACTAACTGAATATATGCAAGCAGGTAATACCAGATTAAATCTGGAAAAATAACATCACGAATCGGCTCATTGGAGACAATCATGCGTAACACTTTCAACTTACTCGTCATCACCAGCACCTTGCTAAGTGCTGCGCCGTTGCTCGCTCATCATTCCACTGCCATGTTCGACGAAAAACAAACCGTTACGATGACTGGCACCATCAAGGAATTTCAATACACCAATCCGCATTCCTGGCTGATAGTGGATGTAACAGCAGCAGACGGTACTGTGAGCACCTGGGGTTTTGAAGCCGAAGGTCCGACCACTCTGATGCGTTCCGGCATTCGCAAAAGCACCCTGCCGATTGGTAGCAAAATAACTGTCACGGCCAATCCAATGAAAGACGGGCGGCCTGCTGCAGCGATGATCGAAGCAACACTGGGCGATGGCACTAAGATTAATCCACGCTTGGGATTAGTTCCGCGTTGATTATTTAAGCTACATTAAGGTAAAAAAACCCGCATTTATGCGGGTTTTTTATGCAGTGCTTTTATGAATAATTTTTATGCGGAGTTTTTGTGCGGGTAAAAAGATAAGTTATTCTAGAAATTTTGAGCCTGCTAATATATGAACCAGTAGGTAATTAAATTAGTTGCCGGCTTTTAGCAGCGCAGCCAACACCGCGTCAAAATTCTTCACAAACCCAGCCTTGAAATTTTCTGTGGTTTCCAAAGTGTCGAGCACAACCAATGTTGCACCACCGGCCGTGATAGCTTGTTGAATTTCTGCCGTGGGTTGCCATTTGTGAATGACAACTTTAACGCCTGAATTTTTTATAGAAGTTGTAAGTTTACTGTAGTCTTCTGGTGTCCAATCGATGTCCTGTTTGACAAAATAATCGTCAACAAAAATGCCCATATCACTGGTGAAATACACAAACTCATCGGCGAGTGCAAACACGAATGGGTCGGCTACTTCGATAAAGCGTTGTTCAAAATCGTTTTTCAAATTTACGTAACTGGCTTTTTCATAAACAAGATTTTGCTTAATGGTGGCAGCTTCTGCAGGGTAAAGTTGTTGCAGATCATGACCGACTATTTCCAGCACCCGGATGACATTGGAAGAGCTGAGCCAAAAGTAGGGTGATAGCTGGTGGCTAACGGGTGAATCTGCGACTGCAACACCATCGAGTTCATGCGACCAGGGCTTGCTGGCATCGATATTCACCACCCGCACGTTGAAATCACGTGCTGTGGTGTAAAACGGATCCCCTGGCCAGATTTTTCCAATACTAATAACCACATCTGCAGCCTGAAAAATCTCAGCATAATTTTCAGCCTGCCGCGTAAAAACAGTACGTTGGGCTTCCATGGAGCGGGGAGATTCTGGTAACAGTTGCAAATCGAGGTCAGTATCCTTTAGCAGGCCTTGTGTTAACTGATAGATAGGTGCCATAGCGACAAGTATCAGGGGTTTAGCGGCGACGTCCTGTGCTAGCGCACTACTGCTGTTGCAGCAATAATATAAGAAAAGCACTAAAAAAAACTTAGGTTTGAGGGTTAGCAAATTTTCTTGAATACCTGTCAGACTTTTCCAATTTATCATTGCTGGCATCACATTTTCGCCTCTTTAAATCCAGGTATCACATTGCGAATAATAGTGGTGATAATAAAAAAAGCTGCTGCTACCAGCACAATGGCACCACCGGAAGGCACAGGAATGTCGTATTGCATCGGAATCAGGATGCCACCAAAACAACTTAAGGTGGAGATGATCATGGTGTTGTAGACAAAACTGCCCAAGCCTCTACTTAAATTGCGCGCAGCCGCCGCAGGAATCAACAACAATGCTTCAACCAACACTGCACCAATAATCTTCACGCAGGCAACAGTAATAATGGTCACTAATACGATGAACACATATTCAATGAGCTGCACTTGTATGCCGCGCACTTGCGCCAGACTCGCATTCAAACTGGCCAGCAACATACGGTTGTAAAGGGGCAAACCTACTAGCAAGGTAATAGCAGCCACTGCCAACAGCACATTCATGTCGAGGTCATTCACGGTAAGAATCGAACCGAACATTACACTTTCTAGAATATGGGTATTAACCCGTGCTGATACAAACAGTACAAGCGAGGCGCCAATGGCAAGCGAGATTGATAGGAATACACCGATCAAAGCATCGGTTGACATGCGGGTGCGGCTCTTGGTGTAGTTGAGCAAAATGCCAAATACTATGCAAAAGGTGAACATCGACAAATAAGGTGCAGTGTAGGACTCGCCAATCAACACCCCGATGGCTACACCTGTGAGCGCAGCGTTGCCAACGGCCTGTGAGAAAAAGGCCATACGTTTGGCTACAATCATAGTGCCAACACAACCTAACAAGGGGCCGATAATGATGGCGCAGAACAAAGCATTAATTACAAATTCGTAAAAAAGGATGCGAGGTACAGTGCCGCTTATAGCGAGTTGAGTAATCAATTCGCGCAGCCAAGTATAAAAAACACTCATTATGCGGCCTCTTCTATGTGTTTGGTGAAAACACCGCGTTGCATGGCAGGCGTAAGTGTTGAGTTAACAGGACCATGTGCCACTACAATCTTGTCGATGATAGTGACTGTTTGTGCAAGTCGCTGCACTTGTTCGAGATCATGGTTGATCCACAGCACAGTAGTGCCGCTAGCATGCATCTGCATAATTAGCGATTCGAACAACTGTGAACCTCCCTCATCAAGGCTTGTCATGGGTTCGTCGAGTACCAGAAAAGTAGGTGTAGGAATTAATGCCTGCGCAAAAAGCAAACGTTGACGTTCGCCACCGGACAAACTACCGATCATGTATTTACGTTTGCTGGTGAGGCCGGTTATTTCAAGTGCGGAATCGATCAGCAGTTTGGCAGTTTTTTTGGTGCTCATGAAAGCTGGTTTGTCCTGGGTGATCAATGTCAGGAAATTATCGATGGTGAGGGGCAGTGTCCGCTCCATCTCGATCAGTTGCGGCACATAAGCGGTAATTTGCGGGCTACTGTTGTCAAAACGAATCTTGCCAGTGTGAGGCATTTGCCCTAATAAACAGCGGGCAGTGGAGGTTTTACCGCCTCCATTAGGGCCGGCGAAACAGTGCAGCGCGCCAGCGGCAATGCTGAAGCTCATGTTTTTCAGTATCAGTGAAGCCCCTAGAGACAAACTGAGATTTTCAACATGGATGGCTGGACCTTGCATGGAATCGTCCTTATGAATAATCAGCGAATAGTACTTTCTATTGCTGCTTTGAGTGATTCGAGGTTATAACGCATTTCACTTTCAAACAAACCGGCAGTGTATTCTCCATCGGAAATATGGGAGAACGAAAATACTTTCACGCCGGTTGCCGTCTGAATAGTATCGGCCAGTTTGCCGGCGAAAAATTTTTCTGCAAATAATACATTTACGCCTGCCGCTTTAATCTCATCAATTGTTTGAGCGAGTTGGCGCGCTGTTGGTTCCACACCGTGCCTTGGTTCGATCACTGCTGATATCTGTAAACCAAATTCCTGCATCAGGTAACCATAGGCGCCGTGCATAGTGGCAGCCTTGAAATTGGATGCATCTAGATTAGATATTTGCGCAGTGTATTCAGCTTTCAGGCGTCGTAAGTCGGTGGCGTAGGCGCGTGCGTTGAGCAGATATTCGGCGGCATTGGCAGGATCGTAAGTGCCGAGTTGCTTTGCGATTTCATATACCTGCTGAATGGCGGTGATGGTGGAAATAAAAGTGTGGGCATTGACACTGGTGTCGGCAGCACCTGCGACCGGGATCAACGACACGCCATTGTTGGCATAAATGTAAGGTACTGTTGAACCACCAGAGGCTTCCATTATTTCGAAAGCCCACTGATCATGCCCAATACCATTGACCACTAAGACGTCCAGAGATTGCGCGCGCTTCATGTCAGCGGGCAGTGGGTTGTAGTTATGCGGGTTATAACCAGCGCCGATAAGAGGAACGATGTCAGCTTTGTCGCCCACGATGTGAGATACAAAGCTGTAATAGGGATGTAAGGTGATGCCGACTGTCAGGCGTTCGCCATTTTTGAATGGTGTCTGTGCATGAGCACAGACACTCGTCAGTAGTAGCGTAGTTAATAAAATAATGTGGGTAAAAATCTTGCTCACTGTATTTGATCTCCTTTGAGGCGTGCCAACTCATCGCGACCTTGATAAGGCACAACCTGTTTCCAGCCGTGCAGAACCATCGATTGAAATTTTGAAAATTCCGGTATCGGGGCGTTACGATCCTGTTGCCACCAAATGTTAGAGGCGTTGATCTGGGAGTTGCCAGCATGTTTGTGGTCTATCACCAGAATGAAGGAGCCCTGGGTCGCAATGTTACCGCCCGCACCGTGATACAAAGTGAGACCCTGCGCTTCGCCTTCCTGGATCACGTTTTTTAGAGTCCAGGTTAGGCCACCGTTGTTTTTCCAACTCAAGTCGCGATAGAAGGGTGCTAGCAACTCTTTTTGAAAATCGGCATCTTCGGGCCAGTAACCGTTGAAATACTGTAACCAGTAGATTTCATCAGCAGCGACGAGCAATTCGTTGTAGATGGCTTGATCCACACCTTGCAAACCGGAATAGGCACTGATTTGCCAGTCGAGTATTTGCTGTGGTTTTTCTTCGATGCCATTGGTCTTAACGTAACTTCCCGTCAGCAACATCATTACGCACACAGCCAGAATAAGCAGCGCGGATTCCCAGTGTTGTTTGTCGGAAGGTTGTATTTGAATGCTTGTTGTTGTCATGGCGTGATAAAGGGCCCCTACTTAGTTGCGGCTTAGTTGCTGGGTGCGTCCTGTTTATTTTGGGAAGTCAGTTGCTTGTACCCACAGTATGGCATCTTGGGACAGTGGCATGCCGTTGTATTCTGTTTCCGGCCCTACAGTCAGTGCTGCAAACCCCCACCAACCGGCCTTGGGCATCACGAAAGAAAACTCACCAAGTTCATTGGTAAGTATCACCATAGCGCCAAACGCGGGATGGGGCGGATTGATGAAAGCCTCGGCCTGAAATTTGTTATTCTCTAGATCCAATGGATGATTGAGATATTCAACTTCGACCTGCGTATAGGGGACAGGTACACCATCGCTTAGTACGATGCCGCGAAATACAGCACCGGTCCAGTTGGCATAAGGTTTATTGAGTGCTTCAATTTCTGCAGGCAGTCCCAAAGTTTCGGCCCAGTTACCGGGTACACCACCCACATTCACCATGACCTTGGTAAATTGCTGGATATATAGACCTTCGCCGGCTTCAAGATAGGGAGTGGGTTCGAGTACCACTTGATAATCACCTAGCGAGCGCATCTCGCTGCGGGGAATGTTGGCTTTCCAAGCGCTCACATGGGTGTCTTCGGTTTGCCATTGCACTGCTTCTAAGTATTGCATCAAGTCCACTTCGTTACTGCTTTCCCCTGGGGCTGGTTTTTTGGAATAGTAGAAGCGTTGTGGTTTCTCCAACGCCATAGTAGGACCACCCGCAAAGGCGTGGGTAAACACCATGGTGAAGGGTACATCGCTGGCCCGGAGCAAAGCAGTTTGCGGGGTATACATCACGATAAAATGGGCGCTAGCAGCAAGACTGGTGCATCCAAGGGTAACGCCAAGCAGCACATCTGAAAATTTAAATCTCATTATTTATAGTACCTAAGCCCAATCAAATAATATCGTCGCCCAATACAGTAATGCTGTGTTCAGTGCCAGCAGTAAAGGTCACCGAAAACTCTGCGGTAGGTTTTTTCATTGTAATACTTCCTGCCGCATCAAGTTCGCCTTGCTCCATTACTTTGCCTTGTGAATCCATTATCCTAATGACCACTCCGGTAGCGGAAGCCCCATCCGAAAACCCCCCTTCGCAGGTGATAGTACCATCACCATTGTCAAAACAATCGAACAAGGGCGTATGAGCCGCAGCAGGAAGACTGTACAACAGGGTGCTCACTAGCAGTACTGCAGTAGTGTAAAAAAGGCTCATAAAAAATACTCAAGGTGAAGGTCAGCAAAATAATTACATTTGTTTTGCATTACAAGATACGCCATCTCAATATCACGATACTGCCACATTTGATTGGACAGCAACAAACCGGCAAGCGCCAGTATTTAACTGTTGGACAACAGTTAAATTAACGTTAACAAAAGGGTGTGCCTGACTTTGGCTTAATCAGAACTGAAGTGATTTCAGGGCTTGGGCTTGATGATATCTTTTGAAAATACTGCCCAAACTTCCGCTCGCATGGAGTAGGGCCAGAATGGTGACGTCATCTGCCAAGTTTTTTGAAGTTGTTGACCCAACACAGCGCTCTCAACAACCAACAAGGGAAAGATAATGGCAATGATCAAATCCCCGCAACTGGAAAATACGAATTTAGTCGGTTTTTACAACATGTGAAGCTAGTGTCGGAATAAAGGGGTAGGGCACTAGAGGATCCGTCTTTAGCAAAAGTCTACGCAGCATATCGAGTGCCACTGCACAGCTCATGGTGCGGACTAAAGTTCGGGAACGTCGAGTAAGGCTCAGTGTCTGAACCCAGCAAGTAGTTCTATTGCAAAGTGCAATAACCACAGTACCGACTGGTTGGTCAATACTGCCACCATCAGGTCCAGCAATACCAGAAACGGCGAGTGCGAAATCGCTATCCAAAATTTTTCGTACTCCATTGGCCATTGCCGCTGCTGTAGCTATCGATACTGCGCCATGCTGATCGATAATAGATACTGGAACACCTAAGATTTTGATCTTGGAGCTAGTGCTGTAGGTCACTAGGCTGTGTTGCAGATAGGTGGAACTGCCTGGATATTCAACCAATTGGCTGGCCAGCATGCCACCTGTACAAGACTCGGCTAGACTTAATTTATGCCCGCTGTTGTTCAAAAGATCATGAACTTCTTCGGCAATCGCTGCCTTGTTTTCTGCCACTACTGCGGTGCCAAGTGTAGTGCGCAACAAGGGCAAAAATTCGTCCATAGCAGCGCTTGCTGCAGCTCCCCGCGCAAATACTTTAATCTCTACATAAGGAGCAGAAGGTCTGTAGCCCAGCGTAATTCCAGCCGGTATTGGCAGCGGTGCGATTTGGTCGGCCAGAATGGATTCGCCGTGCCCCAGTGTCAAAAATTTAAAGAGGCGAGTGGTAACTGTGTGATTGAAAGTAGTTTCTATAAAAGGAACAAACTGTTCATTCACCATGTGTTTGAATTCGAAAGGTACGCCGGGAGTAAAAAACAGCCATGCCCGGTTTAGTTTGATGCGAAAACCGGGCGCTGAACCTACAGGGTTGTCCACCAAGATGGCAGTTGCCGGTAGCAAGCATTGTTTTAGGTTGCTGGTTGGCATAGTTCTGCCGCGCTCAGAAAACCAAAGCTGCAAATGTGCCAGCCAGCCTGCGTGTTGCACCAAGGTAACACCGGCAGCGAGAGCCATGGCTTGGGCTGATAAATCGTCACTGGTGGGACCAAGCCCACCGTTGACCACAATTACATCGGCATGATGACTGCGTTCGGTAAAAATCGTGACTAAATCCTGCAAGCGATCCCCAACAGTAGAGCGCTGTTGCAACTCTATCCCAAGTTTGAGCATGGTGTCGGCGAACCAGGCGGCATTAGTGTCAACAATTTGTCCGGAAAGCACTTCTTCGCCGGTACAGATCATTTCCATTAACATAAATTTACCAGACGCTGCATGAGTGACAATCATACCCTATACAAAGTGACAAGGAGGTGCTGTCTGCCGGCCCAACAATGATTTAAAGTTAAGAAGGTTCTCGCTTTGAACAGCGCAGTGGGGGGTTATTTAGCGCTGGTCTTATCTTTAGCTGCTTCTTCTAATTCGGCAACAATGCTGAGTAGCCGTTTGCCTGCTTCAATGGAAACTTCTTCGGGAATTTCCATTGTTCCTAGCCACTCAGCCTTGTCTTTGTCATCGCGGCCTTTGCTCAAGGCGCTCATGCCGGTTGCAGTAAACATGCAGCGAATGCGCTTGAACTTGTCTGGCTCGTCAACTTTCTCATCTTTGAGTATGGTAGTGGACTCGTACAAGGTCCATGCACCTTCTAATGATTGCCAGAAGAAATCAGTGCTGTTGCGGCTGGATTTGAGATCAGATTCCAATTTTTCTTTTTCTGTAGTGATGTCTTTCAATTCTTTACGTACTGTCACCAACGCATTATTCACATTTTGGTTATCAGTAGCCTGTTGCAAGGTTTTTTTCTTGATGTCAGTGAGTTGGCGTTTGAGGCGTTGAGGATCCAAAGCTTTAAGTTCCCGCAACTCGTCTTGGGCTTCCTTCAGTTCGTCTTTCGATTTTTTTAACTGGCCTTTTACGATACTGTCTTTTCTGTCGCCATCAATCATTTGTTCAAGCCGTTCCATTTGCGTTCTCTGTTGCAGCGCTTCGTATTCCGCTTCAATGCCAGCAAAATGTTCAAACTGCTGTTCAAGGTGCTCAAAGTCTTTTTTATGACTGATCAACTCGTCGCGCAGCATTTTTTCAAGCTGTTTTTGACGCTCCAGCTGTTCCATTAACTGGAGCTTGTCGTCTTCGAGTTTACTGATATCGACTTTTAGAGCGTTACTAGTACGTAGTTCTTTCAGGCTTATTACTTGGGCCATGTGTGCTTAGATTACTTTTGTATGGGGGTGTTGATGAAAGGGTTAGAGCTGGAAATTTGTGCCGCATATTCTACCATGAAAACCAAATTTCCAGGCAAGCCGTCTTTATAATTTACGGGTTTTTTGGCAGGATTAATGATCAAAGCGCCAGTTCAGACAGTTTGGTTCGCATTTGTTCCAACAAACCTTCTATCCCAGATTTGCTGACTATGCTCCGATACGTATCTCGGTACGAATTGATCATGCTTACATTTTCTACTTCGACATCGAAAACAAACCAACCGTCACTACGTTTGCGTAATTTGTAGGTACTGGGTCTTTCGGTGGTTTCGGTGACAATAACCGTAAATACTACGGCCCGATTCTCCATGATTTCTTCACCCCGAAAAGTCACGATTTGATCGGTATACTCCTTGATGCGCGCGATATAGGTGCTTTCGATGGTCTCTATCAACAATTGTTGAAATTCAGCCTGTTGTGGCGGGGTAACCTGCTTCCAATTGGTGGAAAGTACACTTTGAGCCATGGCCAGAGAATCAAAAGCCTGGGTGATCTCTGCACTTAGAGCCGGTCGATCCAGTGCTAGATCAAAATCTGGTTTGCGCAGTAGGGCCAGAATATTGTCCACTGCGGTTTTTACAGTGGTGGTTGGTGATTCATTTTGGGCGATGGCCACTTTGCTCATGCCCAGTGTCATAAACAAAAGCAGAGCACCTGCCAGACAGTAAAGTACTACTGTTGCACAGATGGATCTTGCTGCCAGGAGTTGCACACTAGAAGTCGTTTTGATGTTTACCATGTGTTCCTTGGTCCTACTATGCCTATTGCCAGCGCCCCGTGTGGGGCTGATGCTGTCAATTATACGCTGCTCCGCATGATAGAGAGTATGACTTCATGGCAATATCGAACGGATTTTATACGCTGGAATATTACGAGTCAGGTATGCTTATTACCTGTCTAAATTTTGCTGTGGAGCATAATTTTACGCAGCAATCTGCACGACTATTGGGCAACTGCACCGGCACGATTTTGCAAATAGGCATTTTTGAAAAACAGGTAAG
>CAIMTR010000062.1 GCA_903844415.1 uncultured Gammaproteobacteria bacterium | reverse complement strand
TCAAAGGGTTTGGGAAGATATTCAAATGCTCCCCGTTTATAAGATTTTACGGCGCTACTCAAGTCGGCATGAGCGGTCATGATAATAACGGGAACCTGCGGATATTTTATGTGTACAGCTGAAAGTACGTCCAGACCGTCTGTGCCCGGCATTCGGATATCGCAAATGATGGCGTCGGGCTGTACAGACTGCAGGCGTTCTAAGAGCGCATCACCGTTGGTAAAACTATCGGTGTTGAACCCAGCCTTGGCGAAAGATTTTTCCAGCACCCAGCGGATCGAGCGATCATCATCCACAATCCAAATCATATCCTTGTTCATGAGTTGTCACCTTCGGTCATAAATGGAATGGATAATATGAATCGAGTAAGGCCAGGCTTACTTTCACATTCAATCAGGCCCGCATGATTCTTGATTACGGTTTGCGCAATCGACAGACCTAGGCCAGTACCTTCAGCTCTACCGCTGATCAATGGGTAAAAAATAGTATCGAGAATTTCCGCAGGAATGCCGGGCCCGTTATCAATTATTTCGATTCGAGCAATTAGTTTGTGCGTGGTAGAGCCAATTGTAATGTGGCTTAGAGCGCGGGTTCGTAGTGTGATCTGCGGAAGGTGCGCTTTGAGTTTGGTTTCTGTCAGCGCCTGCATGGCATTGCGCATAATGTTTAAAACTGCCTGAATGAGCTGTTCAAGGTCACCCATAATTTCGGGTAGACTGGGATCGTAATCACGGACCAAGTTGATTGCACCTTGGGTTTCAGCTTCGATTAAGCTGCGCACACGTTCGAGTACCTCATGCACGTTGAGGGCACGGATGTTGAGTTTCTTGTAGGCGCCTGTCATACGATCCACCAGATTTACCAGTCGGTCGGTTTCTTCAATGATGACGTTGGTGTAGTCCTGTAGTTGTGAATGTGGCAATTCACTGGCGAGGAGTTGTGCTGCCCCGCGAATTCCACCGAGTGGGTTTTTGATTTCGTGACTCAGAGAGCGAATCATTTCTACAGTTGTTTCGTGATTGGCAATCAAAGATTCCTTGCGGCTCATGGATATTGAACGATTAATTTCCTGGAATTCAAGCAATAAATATCCTTCATCCGCTTCTTGAAACGCAGCAATGGAAAAATCCACCAGCAATTTGTTGCCGTTGATCAAAATCAGTTCTTCCTTGCGAATAATCAAAGTTGTATTGCTTTTGCCGACAGATATAAGAGCGTGGCTCAGATCGTTGGCATTTCGAATCAATTCTTTGATGTGGGAGTTTTGGGAATGCTGATTGCTGGTTTCCAGCATGGACTCAGCTGAGGGGTTCATGTGATAGATACAATGTGCAGCATCAAGCACCAATACTGCTGTAGTGAGGTTGTCGAGGATTTTGGTGTTGAAAGTGGTCGTTTTCAATTTGCCAGATAATCTCTTGTTACGATGCACAGAATTCATACTGAGAGTCATTTTTACAACTAATGTGTTACTAACTATGCAATTACGATACCAGTTGTTAAAACTGCCTATACTGTTAGGAAAAGCAGCTAAATACTAACAGGTTAAAAAGTTAGGCGCTCCAAGTTGGTGCGGTGATGTATAAAACGTGACTGTAATTGCTCATGCTATCTAGATCTGAGCGCAAATTGGGGTAACTGCGCGGTGGTTTGCGAGCGGTCTCGGGCAAGGGGATTGATGTTGATAATCGTACTTTTCGAGCCGCCACAAAAAAGCCCGCATGAGCTGCGGGCTTTTTATGGATCCGAACATGCTTAGCAGCTGTAGTACAACTCAAACTCCAGCGGATGTGTGGTCATGTGAACCAGCACGTGTTCCTGCTTTTTCAGATCGATGTAGGCATTGATCATGTCGTCGCTGAATACACCGCCAACTGTAAGGAAGCTGCGATCCTTATCAAGATTATCCAATGCATCAATCATGTCGTTGGCAACTTGTGGGATCTTCGCTTCTTCTTCAGGTTCTAGATCATATAAATCCTTGCTGGCTGGTTCGCCTGGATGGATTTTGTTCTTTATACCGTCGATGCCGGCCATCAACATGGCTGCAAAGAACAGGTAAGGGTTTGCCGTTGGGTCGCCAAAGCGAACTTCGATACGCACACCTTTTGGATTGCCACCCAGAATGTACGGGATACGAATGGATGCTGAACGATTGCGTGCTGAGTAAGCCAACAAGGTGGGCGCCTCAAAACCTTTTACCAGACGTTTGTAAGAGTTGGTTGAGCAATTACCAAAAGCATTGAGTGCCTTGGCGTGTTTGATGATGCCGCCAATGTAGAACAAAGCGTCATCAGACAGGTTGGCATAACCCGAGCCTGCAAATAGGTTCTTGCCATTTTTGAAGATGGATT
>CAIMTR010000061.1 GCA_903844415.1 uncultured Gammaproteobacteria bacterium | reverse complement strand
CTGAATCAAGCCTATCTTCCAAAGGCTCATCTGATTAACGATCTTGCGTGGTCGATTGCTCGAGTTGGCCCTCAAATATACTTGTATTAGTTAATTCATTTTGTTGAAAACTACGCTCGATCATCTGGAACATCCCATCTTTACGAACTCGAAGTAAGGTAGATGAACGCGTGCCGTAATGTTCTGTTTGAATAAAAATTGGCGCTAGGGCTTTTTCCCATTCATGGCTCACTCCAGTGGATGGCAAGACCTGGTCTGAGAAATTATTATTATCTGCAAGCAGATTAAAGTACATGGCATCTTGATTAAATTTACCCGAATCTCGAGCCAGTGCTTGCGCAAATTGCGCAACTCCAGAACGTACTTTGGGCCAGGGTGTATCCAGCATCGCATTAGATAGACCGTATAAGCCAGCCGAAATGGCAGTCGGATTGATTGTCTTTCGTTGTCTAATCTTATCCCCAACCAACAAGCGATTAGTTACCCAGAAAAACTCTGGACGTGTGACATTTGATAGATCTCCTAGCAACAAATTAAAGCCATTGTATTGTAAAAACGATTTTTGATGATCAGTAATAAATTCATGTATCGGTTTTGATTGCGATAAAAATTTAGCGGTGAGTTCGCCGCGGGTTCGTAAGTCTGGGTTTTTTTCACTAGGCGCACGAATATTTGTAATGGCTGAGAATTTACCTTTTTGAGATAAGCCAAGTGCTGTGCCCGGCAAACCTAGAACATCCGCTTGATCGCGAGCACCAAGAACATGAGAATAATCGCTCCACCAATCAATTTTTTTTGTAGGGCGGGCATAGAACTCATCACGATTTGCAGCAACTACAAAAGGGTAGTCCGGATGTGAATTAATAGCAAATAAAATAATACACATACACTTAGATGGTTAGAAGTTGATAAGGTGGTTCTACAATTTGGATCAGGTTTGAAGGTGCCTCATCTGGCCGAGTAATGCGCAGAGGTAGGCCCGTAGCACTTAAATTAATTTCCATTTGGACATAATTTACTGCTAGGCCCGAGTGGTAGGCGCTCAGCAAAATTACCCCAGCCGGTTGATCTAATTCTTGCTCAGTAAAAACCAGATCACCAGGCCTAAAAAGAGCCTGGGGATTACCCATGATGGTGCCAAGTTTTAATCGACGTTTGATAGTGCCACGATATTGACTTCGTGCCACAACCTCTTGACCAGGATAACAGCCCTTTTTAAAATCTACCCCTCCCAAGGATTCAAAATTAATCATTTGTGGCACAAAAAGATCTTTAGTTGCGCTTGTTAAGCGGGGAATGCCACTCAGTACCTCCAGTAAATTCCATTGCTCTGCAAGTTCATTATCTATGCTAGGGGGAGGCTGTTGAAAAGCAAAAACTGTGCGGGCAATTTGTTGAGATTCGTGGAGCACTTCAGGCAACTTTAAAAACTGAAATGCCTCGGAGTTTATTTCATCCTGTTCTTTCGAGGATGATAAAACACCATATAAGCAATACAAATTAGGCTCATAATGAATCTCAACTTTAGATCGCAGACGATACATCTGTAATTTTTTGGCAAATTCAGGTGCAAGGTCTTTACTAATCCAAATAAGAATAGCATTTTGCCTTTGTTCTGTAATCCAAAAACTTGCCATCAATCGACCCTTGGGTGAGCAAAATCCAGAGAGCTGACCAGACCGAGAGTCTAAACTAGACACACTCGAAGTGAGCAAGTTTTCTAGGAAAACTTTGGTATCTGGCCCTTCCACACGAATAATATCCCAGTCTGTCAGAGGGATGAATTTCATGTTTTGCGTTTGATTCATCGATATAATTTGAGCAATTGGCAATTGGATTAATAAAGGTAAAGTAAAGGTAAAAATTATCTAAGCATTTCGGCTTAGGTAAGGACATGTGTTCTATTATAAGTTTATGCGCGAGAGAAATTCTTCTTTTCCTGGATTTTTTATTACTTTCGAAGGTATCGATGGTGCCGGTAAAAGTACTCACTTGGATTTTTTCCAAGAGTGTCTAAGGGCGCGTTTTCCTGAAAAGAAAATTGTGATGACGCGTGAGCCAGGTGGCACGGAGTTAGGAGAAAAATTACGTCAACTGCTTCTGCATCAGGAGATGCATGCAGAAACTGAGGCACTTTTGATGTTTGCAGCCAGAAGAGAACATTTAGCTGTAGTGATTGAGCCAGCACTGGCATGTGGTCAAATAGTTATTTGTGACCGCTATACAGATTCCTCCTTTGCCTATCAAGTTGGTGGGCGAGGCATATTAGCCCATAAATTAAATCACTTAGAGAGCTGGACGATCGACCGAGAGTTTAATCTAACAACAGTTGCTATTCAGCCCAACTTAACGATTCTTTTTGATATTAGCCCAGAGGAAGCAGAAAAGAGAAGGGCATTATCCAGAAATCCCGATAAGTTCGAGGCCTTAAATTTTGACTTTTTTAATCGGGTTAGAGCCGAGTATCTTCGCAGAGTAAAAGAGGATCCAATGCGCTTTGAGGTAATTGATGCTAGTCAGTCAATTAAAAATATTCAAAAGGTGATAGGGCATATTGCGACTAAAATAGATTCATTGATATAAGAGGCCCGATCTATGCTTTACCCTTGGAACGCTACTTTTTTTAGTCAATTTAAGCAACAATCAATTCCTCAAGCCCTTCTTTTTTTTGGTGAGCAGGCAATTGGAAAGTTCAATTTTTCCATGCACTTAGCCAACTATCT
>CAIMTR010000060.1 GCA_903844415.1 uncultured Gammaproteobacteria bacterium | reverse complement strand
TGCTGTAACTTTTCTCGCAGGCGATCGTGCGCAGGCGGAATACGCTGTCGCAGGTGACATAGTAGGTTTGCACAACCACGGCACCATTCAGATAGGGGACACATTTACATCGGGTGAACTTTTACATTTCACAGGAATCCCGCATTTTGCTCCGGAGTTGTTCAAACGTATTCGCTTGAAGGATCCCCTTAAACTCAAGGCCTTGCAAAAAGGGCTGACGCAATTGTCAGAAGAAGGCTCTACTCAAGTATTTATGCCAATACGCAACAACGATTTAATTGTTGGGGCAGTGGGTGTATTGCAGTTTGATGTGGTGGCCTTCCGCCTCAAGGACGAATATAACGTGGATTGCATTTATGAGCCTATCAGTGTGTATACCGCACGCTGGGTGGAAGGAGATGCAGTTAAACTGGAAGAATTTAAACGCAAGGCCCACGACAATATCGCCATTGATGGAGGTGGTCATCTCACCTATCTTGCGCCCACTCGAGTTAATCTTGCGCTTACTGAAGAACGCTGGCCCGAATTACGATTTTTTGCAACGCGAGAACATTGATGGCAATGCCCTCAGTGCTCTTGGTTATCTATCGATAGCAGAGATAATCCGGCAAGATCGGGTCCTTTACCGGACCCCGCTTCACTTTCGGACAAGCTGATTCTCAGGCGCAGGTTGTTTTTGGAGTCAGCATTACTGAGAGCTTCGTCGATCGAAATTTTGCCCTCTTTATACAGTTGAAAGAGCGCAGCATCGAAAGTACGCATGCCCATGCTTTCGGATTGCTCCATCGCGGCCTTGATTTCCTCTATTTGGTTATTCTTGATCAGATCGGCAACACGCGGTGTATTTAACAAAATTTCAATTGCGGCAACACGTTTGCCATCAATGGAGGGAATCAAGCGCTGCGAAATAATTCCACGCAGGTTGAATGCAAGATCCATTTGTAGTTGATGATGCCGTTCTTCAGGGAAAAAATTCATGATACGGTCGAGTGCCTGATTGGCATTGTTTGCGTGTAGAGAGGATACACATAAGTGCCCAGTTTCAGCGAAAGTGAGCGCGTATTCCATGGTATCTTGCGAACGAATTTCACCGATCATAATCACATCTGCTGCCTGTCGTAAGGTGTTTTTCAGGGCTACTGGATATGAGGTTGTGTCCATGTCTACTTCGCGTTGGGTAACGATGGATTTCTTGTGTGAATGCACAAACTCTATCGGATCTTCGATGGTGATGATGTGACCTTCGGAGTTCTGATTACGGTAGTCGATCAAAGACGCCAATGAAGTTGATTTGCCTGAACCCGTCTTTCCGACAAATAGAATGAGCCCGTTTTTGTTCATAATAAGATCGGTCAGGCTGTCGGGCAGGCCCAGTGATCGGTGATCTGGGATGCTAGCTTTGATGGTACGCGCCACAATGCCAAATTCACCACGTTGTAGAAAAATATTGACACGAAACCTACCAATACCAGGCTCCTCAATTGCCAGATTCAGATCAGGGCTTTTCTCAAACTGTTTGATCTGATCCTCATTCATCAAATCGTGAGCAATTTTTTTGGTCTCGCCCACATGTAATATTTCTTTCCGCATTGGCACCAAGCGGCCATAAGCTTTCATGCAGGGTTGAGCTAGCGTAGATAGAAACAAATCCGAACCGTCTTTATCGACCATTTCTCTGAGAAGTTCTTTTAGAAAACTCATATTTAAATCTCTATATACCATTATTATTTTAGCAATGTTTTACTTAGGGTGGGATTGGCATTGGTTTGTAAAAGCGTTTGGCTGTGAACCAAGGTACAAGCTCTTCGTGTTTGTGTACTTGATCTGCCACGCCAAGGGTTAATGCAAAAAGTGCCATTCGAATCAATACACCATTATCTGTCTGCCGAAAAATCGCTAGACTTGGATTTTGATTAAGATCGTTATCCAGTTCGTTGGCTTCCGCACGTGAATCACGCGGCAAAGGATGCATGA
>CAIMTR010000059.1 GCA_903844415.1 uncultured Gammaproteobacteria bacterium | reverse complement strand
GCTATTCAAGCGTGGTAACCACTTTCGATAAACGGCTAGGCGGTACGCTAATTGATCCGGATTGTCCTTGTTGCCAAAGCCGCTCTGGGCACTGACACGATAGGTCGCTGTAAAAATTGGGACAAACAGAAAATCGGAATGCTGCAAACACTGTAGCCAGAAATCCCAGTCTTCATAACGATCAAGACTAGTATCAAAGCGGCAATTTAAGGTAATGAGTTTGCGTGCAAACAAGACCGCATGAATTGGAATGTAGTTTTCGATCAGCAATCGGACAGCATCGAAGGGATGTTGAAAAGTCTCTGCTGTTAACCCGGTACTTTCATCAAAGGTGCGGATAGCACTGTAGGCCAATAAACAATCTGGCTGCTGTTGTACAGCGTAGAGTAGATTGCTCAGATGGTGTGGATCCAGCCAATCGTCATCATCCAGAAACAGGCAATAATCACCTTGCGCATATTGCAGGGCAATATTGGCGGCAGCAGAACGGCCTTGGGTAGCAGTATTGTTGAGCCAAACTACCTTGTTGTTAGTGTGTAATACGCTTGCTGAAAAATCGACAGCATAATCGTCACCACCATCATTGACGATGATGATTTCAATTTGGGTATGTGTCTGCTGCAGCACCGAAGCAACAGCCTGCTGCAGCAACAGTTTTCTGTTTTTGGTGCGAATAAGAATAGAAATAAGCAGAGGGGCAGACATAGCGGAGTAGGTGCTCAGGATGCTGCGATGATGGTTTGCAATTTCGAAGTCAGGACTTCACCAATGAAATCCAGAAACAGGGTATCCAATGAGCTGTTAAATTGATTGTCTTCACTACTGCCTATAAGTAGCAGCGGAAAGCCATAATCACGACGAATACGCGAGCTGTCCAGAATCTGCAAGGGCACAATAGCAGCAGAAATAATGGTGGGTATTTGTTTGGGAAACAGCAAAGACTTTTGTGCCCAGTTGAGTGGCCCGCAATAAGTACCTGGTTTCTGCATTAGATTGCCCAGGGCAGTTCGGACCGCCGCCGTAGGCAGACGTGTTACCCCAACCGACTCTGGTAAATCGGAAACAAAAACCAGCGCAGCTGCACTGGCCGCAAAGTCTATTCTGAGTTTATCGGTTATAACCCTCTGCAAGGCGGCAAGGTTGGTGCAATGCAGTAGCTCTAGGATTACAGCACGTGTCTTTTCGAACAGATTATCGTTGTTGCGGGCATTCTTGAAAAATTCTTGAATTTGGTCATGCAGGACAGACTGGCGTTCGCGAAATACCGCTACTTGTCGTTCGAGCAGCGAAATGGCCGTGCCACTTTCATGGGGAATACTCAGTTGCAGCAATAAATCGGGGTGTTTGTGAAAAAACTGCGGGTGCTGCTTTAACCAAGCGGCAACATTAGTATCCGACAGCTGTCCTTGCGACAGAAGCGTTTCACCGTGCGCTGCTGCTTTAAGCTTAGATTTTCCATGCTCAGGTGTAGTTGCTTTCATATGGTTACTTTTCCTTCAAAAACAGTTGCGGTGGGGCCGGTCATCCATACACAGTTTTGCCCACCTTCCCAGCGTATACGCAGAGTGCCGCCGTGAGTATGCACGTTGACATCGTCAGTCAAAAGTTCGCGTAATCGACCGGCAACAACAGCCGCACAAGCACCTGTGCCACAGGCTAAGGTTTCGCCTGCGCCACGTTCAAACACTCGCAAGCGAATATTGGCAGTATCGATTATCTGCATAAAACCTGCGTTTGTTTGTTGGGGAAACAAGGGGTGATGTTCGAGCAAGGGGCCAAGTTCGGCAACCGGTGTAGTGTCAACATCTGCAACCAGTACTACCGCGTGGGGATTACCCATCGACACTGCAGAAATTTCATAATGCTTGCCGCCAACTTGTATTGGATATGTGAGTGCTTGTGCGTCTACCAAAAATGGGATGGTAGCCGGAGTGAGAATTGGAGCACCCATACCTACCTTAACCTGGTTGTTCGATAACAGGCTTGTATCAATGGTTCCGGTGGCCATGGCAAAGGTTAATTCAGATTTGGCGGTCAAACCTTGATCAACTACAAAGCGTGCTACACAGCGCGCTCCATTGCCACATTGTTCTACTTTACCGCCATCGGCGTTGTAAATGCGGTAAGCGAAATCACAACCGGGTTGTGTGGTGGGTTCCACCAGCAGTAATTGGTCAAAGCCGATACCGGTCTTACGGTTCGACCAAATACGGATCTGTTCGTGCGTTAATACTGTGTGTTGACGCACCAGATCCAGCACCATGAAATCATTGCCCAAGCCGTGCATTTTGGTGAAGTTTAAGTGCATGACAATATCAATCCAGTAGCGACTCAAATGCTATTTGTTCGGTGTAGGTCTCGCGCCGGCGTACTAACTTATGGATAGTACCATCCACCATGATTTCAGCGGCGCGGTTACGCGAGTTGTAATTGGAGCTCATGGAAAAACAGTAGGCACCAGCCGAGCACACTGCCAATAAATCACCCTGCGCCAACGCCAATGCACGATTGCGACCCAGAAAATCGCCAGATTCACACACCGGGCCTACTAGATCCCAGAGTAGAGTTGGCCGGTTTTGGGTAGATAAATCGACTGGGATGATGTCCATCACCGCCTGATACAGTGCAGGGCGAATGATGTCATTCATGGCCCCGTCAATAACGGCAAAATTTTTGTGGGTGTTTTGTTTTAGGTATTCTACCCGTGTCAGCATGACACCTGCGTTGGCGGCAATAAAACGGCCTGGTTCAAATACCAGTGTCAGTTTGCGGTCTCCCAAGCGGGCTAACACAGCATTCATGTAATCTTGTGCTAGCGGTGGTGTTTCGTTGGTGTATCGAACGCCCAGGCCGCCGCCCAGATCCAGATGACTTATGGTAATGCCATGGGTTTGCAAAGTGTCTATCAAGGCCAGTAAGCGGTCGAGCGCTTCTAACAAGGGTGCGAGGATTGTCAGCTGTGAACCAATATGACAATCCACACCAATAATTTTTATGCCCGGCAAAATACTGGCGTGCAGATATAGTGCTAACGCATCTTCAATGGCAATACCAAATTTATTTTCTTTGAGTCCGGTAGAAATATAAGGGTGTGTGTTGGCATCTACATCAGGATTAACCCGCAGTGAAATAAAAGCGACTTTGCCCAAATTGCTTGCAACAGCAGAAAGACGCTCCAGTTCTGCGGCAGATTCAACATTAAAACAATGAATACCAATTTCCAGCGCGTATTGCATCTCGGCGATGGTTTTACCTACACCAGAGAAAATGATCTTGCGTGGATCACCGCCTGCTGCCAATACTCGTACCAGTTCGCCGCCCGACACTATGTCAAAACCAGCACCTTGGCGTGCCAGTACATCAAGTACTGCTAGATTAGAATTAGCTTTAACTGCGTAACATATCAAGTGTGGGTGATCTGCCATGGCCAGGGGTTTGTGATAAGCCTGAAACTGTTGCTCGAGCATGGCACGGGAATAAACGAAACAAGGTGTACCGTAGATCGATGCTAGTTCAGCCAGCGCTACGTCTTCGGCAAAAAGTTGCTGGTTGTGGTAGTGAAATACGTTCATACAAGACTCATGGACCGGTTTGCTGAGTAGAGGGTGGAGGCAGCAGTGGTCCTTTCTGACCACAGCCACACAAGGCAACACACACAAGAACCAACAAAAACAAATTTTTCATTTAAAGATTATAGCTGTGCATGGCAATAAAGGCCGGAATTATACAGGGGGCACCACCAGAAATCGTCTTTTTCCGCGGGAGCATCGTCCTCGAATCCTCATTTACCAGGAGTTAAATACAGTTCTGTATGCGTTGCTTGCATGCTCTCACAAAAAAATCATGATTTTGGGAGCCGCCCTAGGGTTGAGCAACATAATGCAAGGCTGTTACCTATCAGTCACTGCAAATTTAAAAATGACAAGTGGGTGTCATGTTGCCTGTCGGCTACAATGTGTGGCGGGCCTAGGTGTAGGTGTAGGTGAACGAGGTTGAAAATGATGACCGAAGCAGAATTTCTGACTTGTTACAGACAGACACTGGTCAAACTAGAAAACATTCTCGAAGAAGCGGTGCAATCGGATCTAGATATCGATTATGAATCGAGCAATGACATGTTGTCGCTGCTGTTTAGCAATGACAGCGTTGCCATTATTAGCAGACAAACTGCAATCTGCCAGTTATGGCTGGCTGCTCGCAGCGGCGGGTTTCATTTTGAGTTTGATGTAAACAAAAAAAGTTGGATTTGTACGGTGAATGATCGCTCCTTGCAAGTCATGCTCATGGAAATATGTTTGGAGCAGGGCAGCATTCAACTGGATTTTTAAGCAGAATAATCGCCAGGGTTAATCAAGCAGCTGGTTACTAAAATTACTTTTTTTCAACGTGGTACAAATGCACATCCTGTTGCGGAAAGGGCAGTGTGATGTTGCCTTGTTGCAATGCTGTCAGGATGTTTTCCAGCAGATCGCTGTGAATCTGCACGTATTGATCGCCATTAACCCAAGGACGCACAAAAAGCACTATCTTGCTGGCGGCAAGTTCTGCCACGCCAATTTCTGCTAGTGGCTGTTTAAGTATGCGGTTATCTGCCAGTAGAACTTTCTTAATAATCTGTTTCGCAGTGTCGATGTTGTCGCTGTAACTGATGCCAAATAATAGATCGATACGCCGTGTGGGTAGCGCGTTGGTATTTATGATGGTGCCACCTATAACGGCTGAATTAGGCATGATGATGCGCAGATTGTCGACGCTATGCAGCACGGTGCAGAACATGCCGATTTCATCAACGACACCAGTGCTACCACCGGCAGTGATCAAGTCGCCAATTTTGAAGGGCTGGAAAATGACGATCATTACACCGGCGGCAAAATTGGACAGTGAATCTTTCAATGCCAAACCCACCGCCAGACCTGCAGCGCCTACAATGGTCAACAGTGATGTCACGCTGATGCCG
>CAIMTR010000058.1 GCA_903844415.1 uncultured Gammaproteobacteria bacterium | reverse complement strand
GCGGCTTAATATTCCCTACTGGCAAATGTTTAGTGGTGAATGCTGGGCTGTACTGGGTAGAAACGGTGCTGGCAAACGCCATCTGGCTCAATTGTTATCTGGCAAGATTGACTGTGCGCCCACCCTATTCACCCACACTTTTAGCAATGTTGCCTTGCTCTCTTTTGAATCTCAGCAAGCATTTTACGAACAGCAATTAAAAAATGATGACACTGATTTTCTTGACCATCAGGATCCAGGCACAACCGTAAGAAAATTACTGAATTTAACCGGAGAGCTTCCGCCTGAGCTGCATTTTCTCGATATAGAAAAAATACTCGATCGTGGTTATAGATTTTTGAGCAGTGGTGAATCCCGCAAGGCGCTTTTGGCCCAGGCCATACTACAGAAACCCGATTTGTTGATTTTGGATGAACCCTTCGACAGTCTCGACCTAGAATCAAAAAAGCTGTTGGCTCTTTTTTTTCAACAACTGTTGGTACACGGCGAACCCACCTTGTTGTTTCTACTCAATAGCAGTGATGAAATATTTGGCTGGCATAGCCATGTAGCCGTGATGGAAAAAGGGACTTTGCTGGCACACGGCGAACGTGATGAGATGCTGACCAACAAAGACATCCAGGCATTACTAGCATTCGACCCTACACTGTTACCACCCTGGCCCGAGCCTTTATCCCAACTTTCTATCAACAACACTTTAGTAGAGCTGCGGGCAGGACATGTGAGTTACGGTGCAACATTAATATTTCAAAATATTGATCTCAGCGTTACCAAAGGCTCACATACTTTGGTCACCGGCGCTAATGGATCAGGCAAATCTACTCTGCTGAATCTAATTACGGGTGATCACCCACAATGTTATGGCAATGACTTACAAGTTTTTGGTCACCAACGTGGCAGCGGTGAAACTATTTGGGAGTTAAAAAAACATATTGGATTGGTGTCGCCTGGACTACATCGAGATCATCGTGTTCCAGGTTCCGCGCTACACATTGTGCTGGGTGGTTTTTTTGACAGCATCGGCTTGTACGCAGAGGTATCGCTCATCCAAATTCAACATGCGAAACAATGGTTAGCGTTAGTAGGCCTAACAGCATTGACCAACACAGCGTTCAAACATCTTTCTTACGGCGAACAACGACTTGTATTGATTGCCAGAGCGCTGGTCAAGCAACCCTTGTTATTGATTCTTGATGAACCAACCCAAGGGCTAGATGAAGTAAACCGTCATCGGGTGATGTATTTTCTTGAGCATCTTTCCAATCAGACCCAAACCACAATAATCATGGCAAGCCACCGGATGGATGAACATCTGCCCCTGTTCACCCGTCATCTTGCCCTTTAACAGCTTGTTGAAGAACCCGCCGGGTAGTTTCTGCTAGTTGATATCGACGTGAAACGCTCCGTTCTTGCTACCGTCGGTCCAGGTGCCAGTGATGGTTCTTTGTGTCTGCGAACCCAACTCGCCAATTGCACCTTCCACCTTGTAGCCTTGCTCCAGCGCAAACGATACCGACCACGCATCCGTGTTCAACGTTACGTCCTGCAAGGCGCTTTTCTTGCCATTTTCCAGAACATAGCCACTGATCAATTGGTCCTTATGGAGCTCCATTATCAGCAGTATGCGTGAAGCTTTGCCGTCGACCATACGCTCGCCGCTCCAACTGCCATTGAGCGGATGCCCTTCTTGTGCAGATAAGACTGTTGCCAGCAGCGCCAGTAAGGCTGCGGCGATCGTCAATGTCCAGCCGTTTTTTATGAAATAAATTTTGCTCATCTTTAATGCCTCATTACGTTGTATTGCCACGTCTGGACCCGTCACTAGCACCGATACACCAGCTGTCATCAACTCAATTACCAGTCATATGCCCGGTATCGCGATTATTATCTTGGCAGAAATATTCGTGAATCTCGCCGCTGTCAGTGCCATCCCAGGCGTTGTAGGTCCAGGCCACATCAAAGCCGCCAGACCACGTGCGAGTGTAAGCACCGGGATCATCCACGGTCAGTTCGTAGCGCAGCGTATCCATGTTGGGCCGCGAGAAACGTTCGGTTAAATGCAAGAAACGAGTGTGCGCTAAACCGCCCTGCGCAAACCATGTTTTTTCGTTGAAGCCATTTGATTCGACAACCAGGGTATCGCCTTCCCAATGAGCGCTTGTATAGCCCATGTAGGTCGGGATGGTATCGGGATTATTAATATCGGGCAGTGGTCTGCTGTCGGTGTATACCACACGCCAGCTGCGTGGGCCTCCACCGAATACGAAGTAGACACGGTCGAGATCTGGCATCTGCAAAATCTCAAAGCCGTTGACAGTTTCGATCAATCGCGTTGGGCCGGGCGGCACGCAACGCGAATGGGGATCGTCCTTATGGTTGTTGGCCTCGCGATAATCAAAGAGCGCCTTAGCCCAGGGCTGAAACGGAATTTCTTCCTCTAGCAGGTTGGTCTGATGGCTGCGATTGCCGCGGCCGAAAATGCTACCGCTACTACCCCAAAAACCCTTTTCACCGGCCGGTAGTCCAAGATTGACCATGCCATTTGCGAGTCTTGGCGTAGGCTTGACTGCGGTATCTGTTGCAGCAGTTTCTGTAGTTGCAGCAACAACAGCTTCAGTTTGCACAGCAGGTTGCTCTGAGCACGCCACAAGCAGCAGTGAGGCCAGCAAAGTCAATTTGAATGGTAGGAATATTTTTATTGTCATAAAGCTCACATCTCCTGTACTTATGGTGTAACTTTTTCACTCGATCCGGCACCCAGTTTTTCACCGGAGGTCAGGGTCACGCTACGCGCATTGGCTAGATTGCTACCATCTCTGGCGCCCCTGCCTTCAACGTTGATCTGATCACCAATGTTGAGCGTCGAACGCGTCCAGCCCTGCGTCCGTGTCAGAACAGCTGGCGCGCCCATTTCAAGCGCCCACTGCGCATAGACACCCTTGGCATCGGCCACATCGACATAAATATAAACATGCGGATTCTGCCATTCGATCTTGGTGACGGTGCCAGTCAAATTCACGATTTTTTCGCCGTCATATTGAGCCGAAAAGGAATGATGAGCCAACGCTGGTGTGCCGAGCGAGGCTGCCAACACGATGATCGAAATACCGCGCAAATATGTGTTCATAAACTTACCCCTCAATAAAGATGAAACATCAGTTATTTTTGTTGCCATCAATCGCACTTGTGAAGGTGATTGATGGCTTTATTACATGGTTCTAGAAACTCGAGTTAACGCTTAGCTGAAAACGCCTGCCGTACAAATCGTATCCGCCTGGCAACGATTGTGCTGCTCCAGAAGTGCTATAGCTGGCAACAATCGGGGGTGGTCGGTCAAATAGATTGTTGACATTAAACGTCACGTTCCAGTTTCCACCGCTATCTGTTTCACCGCCATAGGTAAGCCCCATGCTGGTGTAATTGCCTGATGACACAGAATTGTCGTCTATATCCACACCTTCAACCCAACGAATATCCCTGATGGTTTTGTCCACAAAACGTTGCTGCAGACGGATACTATAGTCGCCAATACTGTAACTAAGTGTGGCATTCGCAGTGAGATCCGGCGTACCGAGTGCTCCGGATACATCCAACAAAGCTCCACCCAACGGGGTATCAGATCGTTCCTTTACGAAACCCGCCAACACCCTGAGCGACAGCGACTCTTCCTGATTGGGAAAGAAATTAAGATCGGTGCGGTAAGAACCTTCGACATCCACACCACGCACCCTGGCCGCGTTTACATTGATGTAGCCATTACGAATCATCGTGACCACACCTGCCGAATCTAGATCGATCGAGGAACAGAAGCTGGTATTCTTTGCTGCACATTCATCATAGATACGTTGCGCACCGAGGGAGCCGACTGCGTCTTTGATCTTAACGTCATACATGTCAGCAGAAAACTGCAGGCCCTCAACAAAGCTTGGCTGATAGACGAAACCTACAACTTGCGTATCGCCGATTTCTGGCCTGAGGTTGGGGTTGCCATCGCTGCTCGCTGTAATGAACAGCAGCGGCCCGGCACCAGTATTTATGTTGGCGCCACCGCCGCCGCGATTGTTAAACAATTCGGTAAATGTAGGCTCGCGCACGTCGCGTGATCTCGTAGCCCTGAAGCGCAGGTCTTCAAGTATCTGGAAATCGACACCCAGTTTCCAACTTTCGATTCTGCCGGAGCGCGAATACTCGGATGAGCGGTAGGCCAGCGTGGTGTCCAGTCGCTGGTCACCGGACTCTGCCTTCCACAGTGGTACATTAAGTTCGGAAAACCATTCCCATACATCAAGCTCGCCCAGTGCATTACGCTGCGAGGAGAGCCTGTGCAAGGTGCCGCTACCGCCGCTGTAGCCGCTCGAGATACCCTGGATACCCAGTTCTGGTGAGTTTTGGGGCGGCCCAAGCTCATACACGGCGGAATCTACGTACTGATTAAAACCCTGCGCACGCCAAGTTAAGCCGGAGGCAAACGACAACGGCCCCGCCCAGCCTTGAATCAGTTCGCCGCTGACCAGTAGTTCGGCGAAATCCTGTTCCACTTTGCTGATTTCCATCCTGTCTGATTGTGTATATTCGACCGCTTCCTTGCTCATGTTGCCTGCACCCATAACGTTGTAGGGCACACAATCGCGCACGGTGTTATCGAGACCAATCGGGGATTTTAATGGACCACCTACAATTGATAGCTTGCCTTTTACGCCGGAGGAAGCCGCGAGCTGGGCTGGTGTCGGATTGTAGAGCTGCACCCTGCAAACAATTGCGC
This sequence comes from uncultured Gammaproteobacteria bacterium, assembly GCA_903844415.1. Lineage (GTDB taxonomy): Bacteria > Pseudomonadota > Gammaproteobacteria > Pseudomonadales > Pseudohongiellaceae > CAILUG01. The sequence continues at coordinate 5,549 of CAIMTR010000058.1, read as the reverse complement.
CAGTCTTCGGATCGCGCACCGCATCCATACCAAGAAACATCCGGTCAATCCTAATTTGGCCGTACAGGCCAGCGCGATTGTTGGTCGCACCAGTTTGCCAAGAGGCTCTCATGTCCCAACCATTGGGCAGCACGGCATCTAAGCCTACACTCCAAGAATAAGTGGTGAACGCTTCTTTACCGTCCCCTTCATCAATGTTGTTGTCGCCTATGAACGCCCCGGCCTTGTGCAACTGAAAAGAGGTAATGCCAGAGGTATCCATCGCTGAAGCAACGCTGGCCGGCAGGAAGGCATTGTCGCGGTAAATAGTGGCGTGCCAAGTATCGCGTAATAAATACTGGGTGCGTCGGCCCGGTGAATTGGTCTCGGCTCTGCCCACCATGATCTGTGCAAAACCTGAAAGACTGTCGTTAAAATCATACTTAGCAGCGCTAAACATGGAGCGCGTAATTGTCTCGGCACCATAAGGTCCGTTTTCAAACGCCCTGTTCGCGATCTGGCCTTCCGGTCCACCGGACATCGATTTAGTGGAACCTGCGGCATTGGGCGCTGCATACACATCGCCCTTAATAAAGGGCCTCACATTTTTGCCATCGTCGGTGAAGGTCATACCGTTCAACGCGAAGGGTTTTAGAGCGGCAGTGCTGCTTGAAGACGCTCTTGCCCAGATCATGCCAGTAGGCGTGTGTTCGCTCGAAGATACCCACGGAAGCGTCAACCGCTGCGGCACATTGGGAGTTGCAGTGGCCGATACCCATTTGGGGTTTGTTACCCAGCCCCAGCGTTGCCACCAGCCCTCATCTAGGTTGGTTGGATCGCGCAAAATCTGTTTAATTTGTAAAGCTTCTAGCGAGCCTATCAAATGCAACTTGTCACCAATTTGCTTGCCGCCCGCAACAGAAACATTCCAGCGCTGTCCGTCACCCTGCGCAGTAACACCACCACCTGCTTCAAACTTTACGCCTTCAAATTCGCGGTTAAGAACAAAGTTAACCACGCCGCCCAAGGCATCGGCACCATAAGCTGCGGATGCGCCACCGGTTACCACATCAACAGTACTCATCAATGCAGTCGGAAATGTATCGATGCCTACCGCACCTGTAATGTCGGCAGGAACAACACGGGAGCCATCAAACAGCACCAGCGTGCGGTTCGAGCCAATATCCCGCAAATTGAGAAAGCTTGAGCCAGAGCCAGCATTCAGTGCACCGGTGGAACTTTGAGCGCTACGGTTGCCAAAGAATTGCGGCAAGCTGTTTAACTGCTCTGCCACGGTACCGCCCGGTTCGAAGTTGGTGAGTTCTGGCATGGTCACTGCAGTAACAGGCGTAGGAGTAATCATGCCGGAGGTTTGGCGAATGCGCGAACCAGTAACGGAAATTTCCTCTATTGCACCTTGCTGCTGTGCAAAACTGGATTCGGCAACCCAGCCACCCAACACCAAAGAAATTGCAGATACCAACAGTTTGCGTGACGCATTTATATTTTTATAGCCAGCCACTTTTATTCCCCTTTTTATTTAAATAATTATTGGAACAATATGAACAATACAAATATTGTTCTACCGCTCTCACTTTTTTTTATTCATTAATATAGTTTATATAATTATTTTTATGAATTGAAAAGTTTTTATGAACAGCATTTTTTCAAAGTTATCATGCCATTTTACCACACAATATTTAACCATCTATTGTGTGGTGCATATTGCGATCAATTAAAATTCCTCCGTATTTGCATAATAAGCAGTGTCAATTAAAGGGGTTAGAGCCCTTTTTTTCGTTCCTTTTTTCGTTAGCATTTTTAAAAGATCTAAATCTAATCTCTCGTTAATGGCGTAGATCTTCAGCAATTCCATATCCGCCGGCTTTTTTCTTGTGTGGCATAACTAGTGCTGTCATAAAAGCGATAGAGGTCATCACTGTGACGTAATAGTAGAAGGAACTTTCTAGACCGATGCTCTTGAACCAGAGCGCCGCCGCTTCGGCAGTCCCGCCGAATAAGGCATTACCAATCGCGTACGAAAGGCCAACTCCCAAGGCACGTACTTCCATCGGAAAAAGTTCCGCTTTGACCAGGCCACTGATTGCCGTATAGAAGCTGATAATCCCCATAGCCGTGACGATCAGCAAGAAGGCAGTCACCGGATTTGTCACGGAACCTAGGGTGGTGAGTAATGGTACGGTACATAGAGTCGCCAGCGCACCAAATGCCAGCATGTTGTTGCGGCGGCCGATGCGGTCAGATAATGCACCGAATGCCGGTTGCATGAGCATGAAGACAATTAGAGCCGCCGTCATCACACGGCTCGCCATATCTGTTGCCATGCCTGCAGTATTGACGAGATATTTCTGCATGTAGGTAGTGAAAGTGTAGAACGCGAGTGATCCGCCGGCAGTTAAACCAAGCACCGTGAGGAAGGCGTTCCGATGTTTCATCAGCGCCCTTAATGTGCCTGCGTCCTTGTTGTTGCCGTGTGGCGACGTAGTAGCAGTCTCGTGAAGGCCACGACGTAAATAGAGTACTACCAGCGCTGCTACTGCACCGATTAAGAAGGGTACGCGCCAGCCCCAGGCTCTGAGTTCTTCATCACTCAACATACCCTGCAAGACAAGCAGTACCAGCAGGGCCAGCAATTGGCCGCCGATCAGCGTCACATATTGGAACGAAGCCAGAAAGCCGCGATGCTTCGCCACTGCGATCTCGCTCATATAAGTTGCGCTGGTGCCGTATTCGCCGCCGACTGAAACACCTTGCAACATTCTCGCCAGCGTTAGCAATACTGGCGCCCATACGCCGAGAGTGTCATAAGTGGGCAGTATTCCGATCAATAGAGAGCCGCCACACATGATTAGTACCGAGATCACCATTGATGCTTTGCGGCCCTTTCGGTCAGCCATGCGGCCGAATATCCAGCTTCCGATTGGCCGCATCATGAATCCGATAGCGAATACTCCAGCAGTACTCAACAACTGTGTGGTCTGATCGCCATCGGGAAAAAAGGCCGGGGCGAAATACAGCGCGCAGAAAGAATACGCATAGAAGTCATACCACTCCACCAGGTTGCCCGATGAACTCGCAAGAATTGCCTTGATGCGCTGTCGGTCATTGATTGGTGCTTGAGTAGACGTTGGCATGGATGATTTCTGGTCCGGAGTGGACAGGCTGTGTTTGCGGGTGATTTCCCAATTCTGGGTGCGTGATGGATAGTAAGGATTTGCCCTGTAAGCTCAAGGAATATTTTCTAAATAACATAATTTTTTAAAAAGTCTGGTAGGTCTAACCTGTCTCTCTAATACTGAGCGTGTAGAGAATTTGCCGCATTTTTTTCTGTGCAAAAAATATTTGTAACTTTAGCGGTGAGACTTCCAATAGTGGAGCATGAACGGTAGGTGACTAGTGGGAGGCGCACACCATGGCTGAATGAAAACGGCGTAGACAGAAAATTATTGATTGTACATTCCTAGGTCAGAACGGATCCACTTGCCCACTGCCGGAGCCGACCGCAGTAAGTGCTGCTTGTCGATTCAGGCTTGATCAGAGTAATGTGCATTTACGGATACGGGCACCGTATCGTTGATGAAGGGCAAAAAGTAATTAAAGGGGTCAGGCCCCTTTTTTCCTTTTCCTTTTTTCCTTATAGCGCTCCTATCTGGGTAGCTTGATTGTATAGCTACTTGGTGTCTGCTAATCTCGCGACGTTTCATTAATCCATTCGGATCAATGATCAGAAACAAGACCACAAATAATTACTCCTGAGCGAATTCCTTGCCTTTGCCTCGCGTTGCCATCATTGGTGCCGGTATTGCCGGTTTAACTGTTGCCTCCGCACTGCGTAATCGTGCCGAGGTGTCCATAATTGAAAAGTCCCGTGGCGTCGGTGGCCGCCTTGCTACCCGCCGCGCGGGTGATGTGAGCTTTGATCACGGCGCGCAGTTCTTCACCGCGCGCAGCAAAGCGTTTAGCAATTTCCTGCAACCTTGGCTGGAGACAGGGGTGGTGCAGCCATGGAACCCGCGCGTACTGACGCTGGAAGTTGGTGCCAAGCCCTATCGCCGTGACTGGTTCGAACCCCACTATGTCGGTGCGCCGTCAATGACGGCACTGCCCAAGGCGCTTGCCGCTGTGTTGGCGCCTAAGCTGCAATGGGAAGTAACATCAGTGGAGCGAATGGGAGACCACTGGTGGCTGCACTCCATCGACAGTAAAAAAACAGGTCCTTTCGATTGGATAGTCGCAACAGCGCCGGCGCCGCAGATATTGCAGTGGTTCCCGCCCCAGTTCAGCGGCATGGATGCTCTACAACAGGTTCGCTATGCTCCATGTTTCGCGCTAATGCTAGCTTACACCCAACTGCCCGAACTACACTGGGATGTGGCAAGAGTTAAATCGTCGCCAATCGACTGGATCGTGCGCGGCAACAGCCGACCCGACCAGCACGGGCAGCAAACGATGTTGCTGCATAGCACGCACACATGGGCACACGAGCAACAGAATACCAATTTCGACAATATCGAGCTCACCTTACGGCAAGCACTCGAGGACATACTCAACCAGCCAATGCCAGCGCCATTATTATCGCTGCTGCACCGCTGGAGCTATGCTGCCACTGTGCAAACCACGCAATTACCGTTTGAATTAGATGCCGTCAATAGCCTGGCGGCCTGCGGCGACTGGAGTGCGTTCAGCAATGCGGACAATGGTGGTGCGCGGGTAGAAGCCGCATTTTCAAGTGCCAACGCCCTCGCTGAGCAACTTCTGGCCCTGCCGGAATTTGCAGCGTGAGCAGGCGACATGTAGCTGTCACCAGTGCTGCCACCGATCTCGGCAGCACCTTTGTCGAATTAGAGGAATCTGACGCCTTTAATTAATGACCGCTTAATGAACAGGAATGCTTAGTCTTGGCGAGCCAGACTTGCTTCAGAACAGCAGTATTTACTGCGCCAACGGGCTAGCTTGCCCTGCAGTAAAACGGTTTGGATTATTCTCGTTGTAGATTTTGTGGCGCTTGAATAGCCACTCCCCATTTATTTTCACCAAATCATCATCCCAACTGCCGTAGCTCAGCCACTCGATTTTGCGGCGGTCAGCGGCGTTGGAGTAGTTCATCCAGTACGAGATAACCCGCGCGGTGTCGCCGTTGATCTCAATAACCTGATTGGTAACCAAGTGGCGAACAGCCGGTTGCCATTCCTTGCCGTCCGGGGTTTGTGCCGGCTGAAAATTCAATTTACGCAGATCGTAGGTGCCTGTTGCCATAAACTCACGAATGGCAGGGCGGCCAATCACTTCGCCACGCGCCCAGTCCAGAATACCATCCTCTGCAAACACGGCGGCATAAGCGTCTGCATCAAAATAGTCCATAGCCAAAACGTAGCGATTCTGCATCTCAAGAATGGCCAGTCTATCCTCTGCCTCAGAAGATTGTTGCTCAGAGCAAGCAGCCAACAACAGCATGGCGGACAACAGCAAGGTACTGTTGATGCCGCTCATGATTTTGCCGGATGTGAGTTGTGTGATGCTCATCGTTTTATCCCTGGGGTCTGTGTGGC